>JBLGCB010000068.1:0-21818 GCA_047617105.1 Phenylobacterium sp.
TGTTTATTGAAGAGCTGGTGAATATGTTGCAGCAAAAAAAGTTGGTGCATCGCCTTAATGGCATCATCGATTTTACCAGCCCGGACAAACTCGAAGAGGTGCCCGGTAGTTTACGAGATTCATTGCAACAAAAGCTCGATACCCTGACGTATGCCAAAGAAACAGGTCAGTTGGCTGCGACCATGGGACGAGAATTTAATTATGATTTGTTGGTGGCGACAGCCAATTGCAGTGAAGCGCAAATACAAACAGATTTAGAAGAATTGATTGAAGCTGAGTTGGTGTATTTACAGCGCAGAGTCAGCGGTGACAGTTATCTGTTTAAACATGCGTTGGTCAGAGATGCCGCCTACGAGAGTATGGGCAAAGAGCAACGAGAAGAAGCGCATAAAAACATTGCCTTGGTCACTGAAAAGCAATTTCCGGCATTGGCCGAAAATAACCCGGCCGATGTGGCACGCCATTATGCTGGTGCGACCATGTACCATAAGGCAGCCGAGTTTGGCACTAAAGCGATTGACAAACAGGTGGAGAGTTCAGCCAACGATGAAGCCATCGCGATTGGTGATACCACCTTAAAGTGGGCCGCCAAAATGGACGACACCGTGGTGAAGCATCAAGCGCAATTGAACATTCATAGTGCGATGTTACCGGCGGTGATGACACTATTTGGTTATGGTGCCAAACGGGTCGAAGACTGGGGCGGTATCGTGCAATCGCTGACCAGACAGTTGAAGGACGAAGTGCTGGATGCCGATGAGCTTGAAGCCATTGATGCGATGCATAAAAAGAGTCAGTGGACACTATTTATTGCGGCACATTATTGTTCACGGCGCAAAGAAGCCAGAGAGATTGGCCAAAAGCTGTTGGATAAAGCGCGAAAAGCGCAAAACCGTCAAGATGAAATGGTGGTATTGGTCCACCTAGGTCAGGCTTGCAATATTGATGGCGATTTAGTCGAGTCGATGCAAACCTATGAAAAAGCTTTGGCGTTATATGATGAAACGGTTGATGGGCCGATGGCGCTGGAATATGGCATGGATTTGCGGGTGCAAGCATTGTCGCTGTGTTCTTATAATTACATTCATTTTGGTCAATTGGCCAAAGCGAAAGATTATGCTTATCAGGCACTGAGCTATGCGGAACACATTGGTAATATTGGTGAAATAGTGTTTGCTAACATCTTTGTTGCACTGTACCATATATTTCTGAAGGAGTTTGATGAGGTTAAACAAACATGGCAGGCGTTTAACACCAAACATGCCGATAAAGGGCGAATTTTTCATGTTTGTTATTTTGAATGTTATTGTTATTCGGCGTTAAAAGAGCCGGAATTGTCGGCCAAAGCGTTGCAGCCGCAACTGGATTCAGGGCAGCTTTTTGCGGTCGGTTATTATGTCACCCATCTGGCTGAGGCGTATCTTGAACAGGGTGATGTGGCACTGGCCACTGAACTGATGGAAACGTCATTACAGCGTAGTGAGAAAAATGGCGAAGCATCGGTTTGGCCATTTTTGAAGAAAACCCTGGCCCAGTGTTATTACGCCAGTGATCAACAGTTGACCCCACGAGTGGAGCAACTATTAGTTTCTTCACTACAAGATGCGGTGGATCAGAAGGCCCGCTATTTTGAATGGGAAAACAGCGTTTATTATGCGCAATTGTTGGATAAAACAGGGCGGGATAGTTGCGCGGTCAAAGCGAATATATCATCATTGTACCAATGGTTTTATGATAATAAAGAAGGCACAGATACACCGCTTTATCGTAAAACTAGACAACTGATGAATCTGGATTGATGCAGGTCTGGTGAGCACCTCACCACCCGATTATTACCCCGATGGGGGTGTGGGGGTTCTCAGACTATAAGCCATCTTTACGTAGCGCAAGTCACAAAAACCAATAGCAGTGTGAGTATTTTTGGTGATGCGGTAGCGCTGAACACTTTAAGAAAAAAATGGTTGATAAGAATATGACAAAATCAAACGATAAAAAATCCCATAGTTTGGGTGGCAAAAGATATGGTTTCGATCCGAACTGTGAAGCGGAAGCGAATCCGGTAGATAACCTGATGGCCATCAACGAATGGCACGCGGCCCTATCCAGAGTGATAGCTTATGTATGGGACAAATGGGACGATGAAGAAGAGCTGGATAATGTGGTCAAATTTCCTGAATACTACTTGATTCAGTTTGGCTTTTACCCGCAAATTCCGGCCTATCAAACCAAAATTCGCTTTGTTATCCGCAAAAATGACACGGTGAGTTTTAAGTTTGGTGATGAAGACACCAAGGCAGTGATTGAGACTACGCCTATGGGTGATGAGAGCAAAAGAGTCATCAACACCATGAATCCTTCGCCAAGTTATCAAAGTGCTAAGAATGTATATACTGCTGGCTTAATTCCACTAAAGGATTTAACCGAACAGCAGCGCAAAGCTATCATCACCAAAAAACTCGGTGAAAAAGGCTCTGACTTATGTAATGGTTGGCAATTTGGCGAGATGAGCGAATTGACGGGCTGTTTTGTGGTGGCCATTCCTTCTAAACCTGAGGTTCAACCGGATTCTAATGCCGATATTGAACTGATTAAAACCCAAGCGCTGAATGACTTTATGGATATTTGTCGTAGCCAGCCGTTCACTTCAAGTTAATCGATTGACCTTAATCTTAGTGAAGCAGGGATGAGTTCCCTGCAATATTGGCGGGTTGTGACTAACGGTGAAGTACCGGCCACAATCTGCTGCACTAGTATTGTAATCTAATTTCCTCGACCTGGTTGTAACATCATGAACGACTACCAAAAAGCGGGTTTTGCCCTATTTGATCAGCCGATCATCGCCCCCGAGTTACTGGCCAATGCCAGAGCACGCGTTGATGCCATTAAGCGCGGCGAGTGTAACACCGGACATGCCCATTGGGGCATCACCAATCAAGATAAACCCGACCAATTACAGCGTATCTCTCAGGTGCATATCTGCGAGCAGGCTTTTCACGATTTGTTGACCCAAAGTGGTATTGGCCAACGGCTGGCTGAATGTGTCGGGGCCAAGCAACTCAAAGTATGGGGTTCACAGTTATATATCAAACCGCCTGCTGGGCCTAGAGGTGATGGCGGTGACGATATCACTGGTCATGTTGGCTGGCATCGTGATTCTCAACACATTCCTTTTTATCACAGTGGCGTATTTACCCTCTGGATCCCCCTTCATGCCACCCAAAGCGCCAGCGCCCCAATTACTTATATTAAAGGCTCTCATATTGATGGTGTATTTGACTTACCTACTGGGGCTGATGAGTTGCAACTGAGCGAGGAAAGGGCGCGTTTAAGTGTTGGTAGCCACCATGAATGGCAAGAAGTCGAGGCGATTTTGCCTGAGGGCGGCATGAGCATTCATCACTGGCATATGATCCACGGCAGCGCGGCGAACACCACCGCAGATACTCGTTATGGTCTGTCTGTGGGGGTGGCGACTGAAAAAATCAGGCCGGGTTCAGGCTGGGATTACGGTTATCATGCCATCTTGGATGATGAGTTCTTGTGTCCGACACTTTTTTAATCAAAGCGTTAATAAAAATTGTCACTATAATAATGAAATCATATGAATATTGAAATACCTCGCTGGCATCCGAAATACAACACTTATGCGCTTGAGAGCAATACCTTTGGGAACAGTGACATCTTACTGATCAGCGAAGCCGAACATTTTGTCTTACCTGGTGCAACTTACCCGCTGCTACAACATGTTGATGGGTTCAACAGCGCCGATAACATTATTGCCCAAACCTCAAATCCACAAGTCGCGGCGACGTTTCTTTATAGCAGTAAAAGAATGTGGCAGCAGGACCTGTTGGTCGACAGTCGCGAACCGCACAACTACCAAAAAGGTTTTGCCTGCACGCTGGAAACCTTATCTGATGATTCTGCTTTGGCCGTTTATGGTTTGACTAAAGCCAGCGATACGGTCAAAGCTAATTGGTTGAGCCTGATAAAAAGTTCAGTGCAGCAGGCAGCACTAAGCATGGATCAATTGGTCATATTGCTGGTGGATGATTTTATTAATCCTCATTTAATCAGCGTTATCCCTGATCAGTTTATGCTGATTAAAATCACCGGTGAACAAATTTGGTTGAGCCCGCGATTAAGCAAAAGCCATTTTAGCGCGTTGCAAAATCGATTGGCTGACAATAAACCAGTGAGAAAAACCTTAAACCGCTTATATCCCTATGGCGATCACAGCTTGCCGTTTGACAGCAGCAAATGTTTATCGGCAGATGAAGGTGACAATATTGAGGCGGCCTTGGTTGAACAGTTGCAATGGCATAAATCGGGATTAAACGAACCGAAAATCAGCATATATGACTGCGCCAAACAGGCACTAAGTCTTCATCCGCTGCCTACTTTTACCGAGCAGCAACTGAGTTTCCCCGCCCAACTGGCTCAACCCATCCGTTTAGAACCTTGCCTGAGTTTATTTGATCACGATGGTGGGTCTCGGCATATTGACCCCCAAGACACGGTAGACAGGCTGATGAAGCTGGTGAGTCCGGTGACCGGGGTGATCACCCATATTCAGCAAGTGCAAGCGGATAAATTAGCCCCTATTTGTATCTATCAAACCGCTTTTTTCAAAACCCCTCAAGGGCCACAACAGACGGTGGCGTTTAATCATGAGAGCTTTATTTTAAGTTGCATGGGCAAAGGGGTATCAGCGATTCAATCCCAAGCGAGCGCGTTGTGTGAGGCGGTTGAACGTTCTAATGCGCAATATAGACCGCAAGAGTGGGATGAGGCCAATCAGATATTGCTGATGGTCAAACCTGAGGATTTGAGCAAACGGCATTATCTGTTTGATCAATTTGTGCCTTACAGTGAAAACCAGTATCAACGTTTTGCCAATCCACAACACCCAGATTCTGCGCTTAAACAGGCCGCAGTGCCTTACCAGGGGCAAGCCATGCATTGGTTACCTTGCTGGTCTTTAACCCAGCACGACCAAGTCTATCTGCCGTTAACCAGTTGTTTTGCCAACACCGGGCTGGCAGAACAACAATATGGCCGCTGGCACTCCAATGGTTGTGCTGCGGGTAATACCCTCGAAGAGGCGATTTTGCAGGCTTTATTTGAGCTGATTGAACGTGATGCCACCGCGATTTGGTGGTATAACCAGATTGAACGTCCGGCTTTTGATACCAGTCAAATTGACCCGGATAACTTTGCTCGGTTAAGTGAGACCATCAGCCGCGAACATGATTTTTGGGTATTAGACTTAACCTGTGATATTGGTATTGCGGTGATGGCCGCGATTGGTCAAAACCGTCAAACCGGTGGTTTTTGTTTTGGTTTTGGTTGCCACTTACGCCCTGAAATGGCGGCCCAACGGGCTTTGAGCGAATTGTGTCAGCTGATCCCAATCAGAAACCAACATAGTGCACCGTTTATGTTTGATGATATTGTGGACGGGCCTTATTTACATCCTCAGGATGAGGCCAACAATGCGGTCAAAGCCGTTGCTAGCGTGCTTGAACACGGCGCTGATATTGGCCAAGACATTGTCAATATCGTCGATAGGTTCAATCAATTGGGTTTTGAAACCTTGGCGCTGAACTATAGCCGAGGCCATATTCCACTGAAAACCGCTAAGGTGTGGGTGCCGGGTTTGTGCCATATCTGGCCGCAGTTGGCCAATGAACGTTTGTATCAGGTGCCCGTGAACTTGGACTGGTTGGCAGAGGCGAAAACTGAGAATAGTATTCATGTTCAGGGGTTGTACATCTAAAACAACTGTTTAACAAAAATAAGGCAGGACTCAATGAGTTATAAAATTTACGATAGTGACCGTCATGTCATGGAACCATTAACCATCTGGCAGCAATATGTTGATCAGGACATCGTCAAAGATTTCCCCATCAGCTTTAAAACCGATACCCCAGCGGCGGCGGTAGACCGTGCGCAACGGCTAGGGCCAAAATCAGGCGTGCCTATCCCGCCAACCTATATGATTGGCGACCAGCCTATTCTCGCCAATTGGGGAGAAGATTTACAGGTGGCCAGCGCCTATAAAGGCAAAAGCAGCAATGACCAACGTAAAGATGCCATGGAACCCATCGGTCAACTGCGCTCAATGGATGAAACGGGTATCGCACAGGCACGCTTGTTTCCGACCTTTGCCGCTTATGTGGTCAATCATTGTGGCATCCCTGCTGAGGTCTCTTTGGCCTATGCCGAGGGTTATAACCGCTGGTTATATGATTACTGTCAGGCTGACCCGTCAAGACTCAAAGGGGTTGGTTTAATCAGCCGTCATGAACCGAGCAACATGGTCAATCAGGTAGAACAAATTGCTGATTATGGTTGGTCTTGTGTGGTGTTGCGCCCTGAGGTGATTTGCGGCAGAGATTTGGGTCATGCTGATTACCAAGCGTTTTGGCGTGCTTGTGAAGATAAAGGCATTGCCATTGCCTTTCATGGTGGTACCCACTTACATGCGCCAACCGCAGGCACAGAACGATTTAGTTCGCGTTTTGCCTTACATGCCTGTTCTCATCCGGTTGAAGCACAAATGGCGTTTGTCGCTTTGCTTGAATCTGGTGTGTTCGAACGTCATCCGGGGCTTAAGTTTGGCTTTTTGGAGGCTGGAGCATCTTGGATCCCCCATTGGTTATGGCGTTTGGATAACATCTGTTATCCCGAGTTTGCGATGTTAACCGAGCAAAATATTCGCCAGCTGCCATCGGCATATTTTAAACGCCAATGTTGGGTGGCGATTGAGATTGAAGAGCCGTGTCTGGCGCAGGTGGTTGAGATGGTGGGGCAGGATCGGTTGTTGTTTGGTACTGATTTTCCCCATCCTGATCATCTAGAGTTTGATATTTCTGATATCGGCTCGGTGTGTAGTGATTTAACTCCGCAGCAACTCACCGATATGTTGGAAAATAACCCTAAAGCTTTTTTTGGTGATTAATCGCTGGTGTGCAGGTCAAGCTCTGATCGTTAGCGGCAGTGAGTTTAAACGGCTGTCGTTGGTCTTGGTTATTATTGATTTGAATATTGGCATAAATAAAGCGGTGTTGACCGCTTCTTTTTTCGATGGCCTGGGGTAATATCAGATTTTTTGGCAAGGTGTTAATCAATTGCTTTCTGAATTGATTAATCAATGCGTTGAGTTGGTTTTCGTTGATATTCAGTTGCTGGCACAATAGGTTGTTATTGACCCAGCCTTGTTCGCTGACGGCCTTTTTATCGGCGATTTGCTGGTGGGCCAGCATCAGTATCACCTGGTGGTGTTGTTGCTCACCCAACTGAATACTCTGACCGTGTATTTGTAACGCCAGTGCGGTATTGTCTGGTTTTTCCGTTTGGGTTTTAAAGAACACTAAAACGTCGGACGCGGTGGCGACAGAGCGTGAGGTACTGTGGGTATTGTCTTGGTTATTATCCTGATTTTTCGCTTCGACAAAACGCCAGACTGCGTGTTTGGTGCCGACCCGATCGCCGCTGGTTAGGGCATTAATGCCTGAGTCACTTTCACATAACCAATGACCCGACGCTGATTGATACAAGGTGATTTGGGGGCTTTCTTCGCTTGGCAGCGCGGTAATATTGCCAAGCTCTAACGGTTTCGCGTTAGGGGTGACGGGGACCAATACGCTATGTGGTGGGGTGAGGCTGGATACCTGCCAGCCATCACTGGTAGGGCTGGCAAAATGAATTTTGTCTGCCAGACTGAGGATACACTCGCTACCCAGTGGCAATTGGGTGCCATTAATATAGGTGCCATTGGTGCTGTTATCTTGCAGCGACCAGCATTGTCCGTTCCAGCGGATGGTGGCGTGCAAACGCGAAGCCGCTGGGCTGGTGATGACGGTATCAGCGGACTCTGGATGACGGCCTATGTGGTGTTGTGCCAGCAAACTGACTTTTTCACCCGTTTGCCGATTGATTAAATTTGCCATGGTATATCCTTTTTACTCCATTACTACTTTTACAACGGTATTGCTTGTTTCTACTCTAAAGCGCTATCTGATTTGGATTGTCGATAACACTATGGTTTTGCATACCACCGGTGATGTGCACGTTGTCATAGACAAAACGAATTTCGCCGGTTCTTCTTTCTATCACCTGAGGCAATATCAAGGTTTGTGGTAATGCTTTGACAATTTGCTTTCTGAAACGGTAAACCTGAATATTGATATGGGTTTCGCTGAGGCGCAACATCTTGCTCAGTTTCTCTTTTTCGACCCATCCCTGTTCACCTTCGGTAAAACCGGCGGCTCTGTCGGCGATGCGCTGACGGGCCAGTAATAACATCAGGTAATGATGATTGCGTTCGCCAAGGTCGTATTTTTCTTCGTCCATTTTGAATCTTAACGCCACATGCTCTTCGTTTTGGCTGACTTCGAAATGTACTTCAACCTGCGCCGAGGTGGTGATAGATTGGGCGTCAATACGCAACGTTTCAGCACAGGCTTCGGCTTCGACGAAACGCCAGCTGCTTTCGCTGGTGCCGACTCGATCCCCGGTGGTCAATTCACAACAATAGCCAGATTGGTTTTCACAAACCCAGTGGCCTTGAGGGGATAAATATAGCGTGACTTCGGGGCATTCTTCGCTGGGCAGTACGGCAATATTCTCAAGAATAATCAGTGGTGAGTCTTCCATCTCGGGGATCAGCACACTTTTGGGTGCCTCAGCATCTTTCATGGTCCAAGTATCTGCGTCAATATTGGCAAAGTTGACTTTATCTCCAGGGTTTAAATGTAAACTGGTGCCCCGTGAAATATGGCTGCCATTGATATAAGTGCCGTTGGTACTATTATCTTGTAGTAACCAGTATTCACCATTCCAACTGATGGTGGCGTGAGTACGAGAGGCATCTGGGTGGGATAAAACGGTATTTGATGATGTTGGATGTCGGCCAACAATATGTTGGGCCAGCAGAAAGACTTCTTCACCAGTTTGCAGGTTCAGTAAATTCGCCATTTTTTAACCCCCTTTGTCTGGTTGCGGTGAACAATTTGCTCTATTGAAATACACTAGCTGAAAAAATACAGGGCGATAGTACTAAGCATAAACGTTCACCGCATAAAAGTATATTACACCTTATTACACCGGCAGGGCTTACGGGTTTAAACTAGACATCGAAAGGCCAAGAAGCATTCTTTGGGGTATAAAAAACACTCAAAATTACCTATTTTAAGTAGGATGTGGTAGAGCCTAAGGCGAAACCCATCAGAACATGGCGATAAACGATGGGTTTCGCTGTAACGACAGCCCGGTCCTCTCTACCCATCCTACGGAGATATAATTAACCATAAATGGTCAATTTAAACCCGTTTGCCTTGATTACACCGGGGACATAGCAGGCGATTATGATGAAATCAAGCCAATCTCAGCCAGCCGCTGATTCAAGTAATCATTGGACGAAATAGGCTGTGGGTAATCATTGGGTTGAGCTTCACTAATACAAGTATCTAGGGTATCAATCAAAAACTCTGGGTTAGGGTGCAAAAAGAACGGCATAGAATAACGCGGACTATCCACTGCCTGACCCTGTGGATTGACCACTCGATGGGTGGTAGATGGCAGCACATTGTTGGTTAAGCGTTGTAACATATCACCGATGTTGACCACTATAGCCCCTTTGACCATGGTGATTGGCAACCATTTGCCTTCGCGGGTTTTGACTTCAAGACCCGCTTCATGAGAGCCAACCAGTAAAGTAATAAGGTTAATGTCTTCGTGCTGACCTGCGCGAATCGACTGGGTTGAGTTATCTTCAATCGGCGGATAATGAATCAGTCGTAATACTGAATTGCCGTGATCAGTTTTATCAACAAAATAATCTTCATCTTGGTCAATCACCAACGCCAAAGCCCTTAAAATCTGATTGCCGATACTTTCTAATGTCGCATAAAACTCTAGTGTTATTTGTTGAAAGTCAACAACCTCACTAGGCCAGACATTAGGATATAAACAGGCGTGTGGCGCAGCACCGGTTAACTCACGACCGACATGCCAGAACTCTTTTAAGTCGACATGATCACTGTCTTTGGCTTTTTCGACGCCTTTGGCGGTGTAACCACGGGCACCGCCTTGGGCCTTAATAAAGTATTGTTGCTTCACTTGTGTGGGTAAAGCAAAAAATGCCTGAGTGACATTAAAGGCTTTTTGCATTAATTCATCGGATAAGCCATGGCCGCTAATGCCGCAAAAACCGAATTGCTTATAAGCTTCACCAATTTTGTCGACAAACGCCGCTTTATCGGTGGTAAATTCGCTGATATTTAAAGTAGGTATTTGAGTTAACGACATGTTCTGTTTATCTCTTTTAGTATAAAAATAGGGCGTATCATCTAGGGAGCGTATACGCTTTAATGTGTTACTGACGTAGGGTGCGCAATGCGCCAGATTGTTGATTTAATCGCCGTAGGATGGTGTAGAGCGCAGCGAAACCCATCATTGGTATCAGAAATAGCCGTAAAATCGCCATTTATTGCCAGATTCTGATGGGTTTCGCTTTAGGCTCTACCCATCCTACGTGATTGTTTGACTGTCGGTTACAACGATATAAAGAACCCAGCAATAGCTGCACTCATAAAGTTAGCCAATGACGCGGCCAGCATAGCTTTAAAGCCTAAACGGGCGATGTCTTTACGCCGACTCGGGGCCATGCCACCAATGCCGCCCAATAAAATCGCAATCGATGACAAGTTGGCAAAACCACACAAGGCAAAAGTGACAATCGCTTGGGTTTGATGGCTTAACTGCTCTTTATGACTGATAAAATCAGTATAAGCAAAAAACTCATTGATGACCATTTTTTGACCAATAAAGCTGCCCGCTAAATTGGCTTCATCCCACGGTACACCAAGGACAAATGCCAGTGGCTGAAAAATATAACCGAGCAATAATTGCAATGATAAATCAGGGTAGCCAAACCAACCGCCAATGCCGCCGAGGATGCCATTTAGCATCGCCACTAGGGCAACAAAAGCCAGTAACATGGCACCAACATTCATCGCCAGTTGCATCCCGTTTGACGCGCCTGTCGCGGCAGCATCAATAACATTAACAGGTTTATCTTGGGCGTCTTCAATTTCGGCTAAATCAGTGCGAACTTGTTCGGTTTCAGGCAAAATCAGCTTGGCCATCAACAGGCCACCAGGGGCTGCCATAAAGCTGGCGGCAATCAAGTATTTGATGTCGATACCCAGACCAACATAACCCGCCAGAATTGAGCCAGCCACAGAAGCCAGCCCGCCAACCATAATGGCAAACAGTTCTGATTGGGTCATGGTCGGAATAAAAGGTTTGACCACCAACGGTGCTTCAGTCTGGCCAACAAAGATATTGGCGGTCGCTGACATTGATTCGGTGCGACTGGTACCCAGTAGTTTTTGTAATCCACCACCGAGGATGTTGATCACTTTGTTCATGATGCCGAGATAATACAACACGGCAATCAGCGACGAGAAGAACACGATAACCGGCAGTACATGAAAGGCAAAGATAAAGCCAATCTGGAATTCGCCAATACCGCCAAACAAAAAGTTGATGCCGCTTTTGGCATAATCAATCACCGCCTGAACGTACTGAGACACGCTATACAGCACATCTTTACCAAAGGGGATGTATAACACAAAAGCGCCCAATGATGCTTGCAGGAAAAAAGCACCGCCAACGGTACGCCAGTTAATGTCTTTACGGTGATATGACAAACCCCAAGCAATGACGATTAATACACCTATGCCGATTAAACTTATCCACGAGATTGAACCCATAATTTTTGCCTGCTTTTAGTTATCGTTGTTGTAGTTGTTATCGCTATTATCGCTATTGTCGTTGATTGAGTCGCGTGACCTTATATGGCCAATTAATCTACCAGTAATTGATTAATCTTGGCTTTAATCAGCTCGATTGCGGTTCTGTTCTTGCCACCTTTGGTCACCACGATATCGGCCATTTGACGACAGCGCTCGATAAATTCAAAGTACATCGGGCGCACGGTCTTTTCATATTGATTGACGATTGAATCGAAAGTTCGGCCGCGCTCCTGCATATCTCGGCTGATACGACGAATCAAACAAATGTCCAGCGGGGTATCCATAAATACCTGAATATCAAACAATGTCCGCAGCTGTGGGCTGGTTAATAACATGATGCCTTCCACCAGAATAATCCGTGCTGGTTTAATTTTACGGACTTTATCGGTTCGGGTATGTTCGGTATAAGAATAAATCGGCAACTCAATGGTCTGACCATTTTTTAGTGCATCAATATGTTCTACCATCAGTTGATGTTCAAAAGCATCGGGATGATCGTAATTCACCTTAACCCGTTGTGACATTGTCATTTCACTTTGGTCGCGGTAATAAGAATCTTCTGAAATAAAGGCAATACCACCTTCGCCGAGCGCATTCTCTTTAATAAGCTCTTGATAAATTGTGTCGGCAAAAAGGGTTTTCCCTGATGCAGAAGCGCCTGCGATGGCGATCACTGTTGTGTTAAATTGACTCGGGTTTAATTGACTCACAATAATGCACCAGCTGAAAAAAAAAAGTGCGCTATTATGCGTAATTTCGCGGCCAAAAGCTACGGTCATTGCTGATCAATTAGGCGAAATAATCACCTTCTGGTCATGATGTAATTTATAAAGGTCCAAATAGGCGCGCTGAACAAACTATTTTTCGAATAAAATCAAATGTTTGCCATCTTTGTTTTCACCAGGGGGAAACCTGATTGACTGGTCAGATTTTTTTATGGTTATCGTCAATAACCTGTCATATAGCGTTTGTAAGCTGATCGTGATGATTAACCAGTCAGTCAAGTGTTTATCGGTATTCGACTTTGAACGGACCTTTAAACCAGTGATTCGGTTAAAAATATTCCACATTTTTAACGATTTGGGTCTAGACTCTGTTGGGTATCATGGCATAATGCGCCGTTATAGTGATACACACTTTTTAATCGCTTATTAATTTACTTATCAAATTATTGTTCATACGCACCAAGACAACGAAAAGAAGACTGAAAAAAGTCACACGATAATCAAAAGTTGCTGGTCTATTGGGGAAACAGAAATGAAAACGTTACGTCTTTCACTAGTGGCATCTGCACTAGCACTTGGATTGGGGCTTAGTGCCACCGCCGCTGCAAATACTACTTCATCATCTATTAAAGGTTTTATTACTGGTCCGCAGGGGAACCCTGCCGCTGGAACCGTTGTTACCGTCCTTCATACTAACTCAGGGTCAAGCAAAACCGCCGTGGTGAATAGCTCAGGGTTGTTCTCTGCCAAAGGATTGCGTGTCGGTGGACCTTACACCATCACTTTTAAAGCCGAGAACATGGCTGAAGATGTGGTGACAGGGGTTTTTCTGACGTTGGGTGAAACCTTCGATTTAGATCGTACAATGAAAGCCGTACAAACTGAACGTATTGCTGTGACTGGTCGGCAGTTAAATGCTAACTATGGCAGCACCAGCCCGTCGACTAACTTCAATCTTAAAGACCTTCAAACAGCCCCTTCGGTTAATCGTGACATTAAAGATTTGGTTCGTGTTGATCCACGTGTATATGTGAACGAAGCCAGTGGCGATTCTATTCAGTGTGCAGGTGGCAATCCTAAATTTAACAGTCTGACGGTTGATGGTGTTCGTATGAACGATAACTTTGGCCTCAACGGCAATGGTTATCCGACTGAACGTATTCCTTTTTCTTACGATGCGATTGATCAGGTGGCGGTTGAGTTAGCGCCTTTTGATGTACAGTATGGTGGTTTTACCTCATGCAATATTAATGCGGTAACAAAGTCTGGTACCAACGAATTAACGGGTGGGATGTTTTACGATTACACCAGTGATGCATTAAAGGGCGGTAGCCTTGAAGATGATTACGTGCCGATTGGTGATTTCACTGAAAAACGTTATGGTGTTCACTTTGGTATGCCGTTGATTGAAGATACCTTGTTCTTATTCGCCGCCTATGAAAAATTGGATGGCGCGCAAATCTTCCAGTATGACCCATTATCACAAGATCGTGTCAGCCAAGCGACGTTAGATCAAATCGCTCAAATCGCCAGAGATACCTATGGTTACGATGTCGGTTCAATGGTACCTAGTATGCCAGTAGAAGATGAAAAACTACTGATTAAACTGGATTGGAATATCAATGACGATCATCGTGCGAGCTTGGTCTATAACTATAATGATGGTTTTACCCTAGCCCAGTCTGATTCGGGTTCTAACCGAATTTCATTCTCTAACCACTTTTATGAGCGTGGCGCTGAATTTACCTCTGTGGTGGGTTCACTCTACTCATATTGGACAGATGACTTTTCTACCGAAATTCGCATCGGTAAATCTAAATTAGATAACCGCCAAATTTCATTGGATAAAGCCAGTGGTTTTGGTGAAATGCAGGTAAGAGCCGGTGCCACTACGGTTTATTTGGGACTGGATGATTCACGTCAGGGCAATAAACTCAAGTATGATAACTTATCACTGAAATTTGCTGGTACTTACACATTTGATGAGCAGACATTCTCATTTGGTTATGAAATGGAAGAACTGGATGTGTTTAATATGTTTGTTCAGCATAACGAAACTGAAACCCGTTTTAACTCGATTGCAGATTTCGAAAGTGGATTGGCTGATCGAATCTATTATGGTAATGCCAATTCGCACAATCCGGTTGATGCGGCGGGTGAGTTTAAATATGCCTTAAATACCGTATATGCTCAGGATGAAATTGACTTTATTGAGCATGATCTTACTTTGACTGTTGGTTTGCGTTATGACTGGTATACCAGTGATGATGTGCCTATGGATAACGCACAGTTTAGAGTTCGTCATGGTTTCTCAAACCAGCAAAACCTTGATGGGGTTTCTTTGCTTCAGCCGCGTATTGGTTTTAACTGGAGTGTCACCGATCAGTTAGAAATTCGTGGTGGTGCCGGTTTGTATTCTGGTGGTAACCCGAATGTTTGGATTTCTAACAGTTATTCAAACGATGGTATCAGTAATATTCAAACCCGTCTTGACGATGTTCAAATCCTTGGTCCTGATTCGATTGCCTTTAATGGCGCAGGCCAACCAGGCTTTGATATTCCAGTTGAATTGATTGATGCCATTGGTAGTGGTACTGCTAACTCTGATACCAATGTCACCGATCCGAACTTTAAAATTCCTTCGGAATGGAAACTTTCTTTGGGTGCTATTTATACCACTGAAGATGACATTGTGTTGCAGGCTGATATCTTAAGAAGTGATAAGCGTGACTCTGCGATTATTAAAAACATCGCCCAGACTCAGGTTAGCACGGCTCCAGATGGTCGTCCGGTGTATGGTCGAAAGTTTGGCGTAAGTGAGACCGAAGGATTAGATAACTTCTTTGGCAATGACTTCTTGCTGACTAATGTCAGAGGCACAGATGCTGAAGCAACGGTATTGTCATTTGCGGCAAGCAAAGAGTTTGATAGTGGTTTATCACTGTCGGCTTCTTATGCTTATACTCAGGCCAAAGATATACATCCGATGACCAGTTCAGTGGCGTTTTCGAACTACAACAACATTGAAGTGATGGATCCAGAAAACCCACGTCTGTCTCATTCAAACTATGAGATCCCTCATCGTTATACTTTGAACATTCGTTATACTCACGAATTCTTCGACGGTTATGAAACTAACCTGAGCATTTTCGGTCAGGCTAACCAGGGTCATCCATACTCTTACAGTTTCACTAGCCGCAGTGGTGGACTGGGTTCTAACTCTGCCGACCGTCAGTTGTTGTATGTGCCACTGGAAAACGATCCTAACGTCGTTTACGCAGATGGTTTTGATCTGGAAGACTTTAATCAGTTTATCGAAGACGAAGGTTTGACTCGTGGCAAAATCATGAATCGTAACTCACTGAAAAGTAACTGGTGGGTTAAGTTTGATGTACGTATTGACCAACAGTTTAAAGGTTTCACTGATAAGCAAAAAGGTAGTGTTTACTTCGTGATTGAAAACATTGGCAACCTGTTGAACGATGATTGGGGCGTGCTGAAACAAGGTAACTTCTTGCAAGGCGCTATCGCAGCTGATGTAAACGATGATAACCAATACGTTTATGAGAGCTTTCAGTATCCAACTACACAAAGCCGTTCAGACACTGCGTCGCAGTGGGGCGTTCGTTTAGGGGTTAACTACAAGTTCTAGGTTTTTGTAAGACTTGTAACATGAAAAAGGCGGCCACTGGCCGCCTTTTTTGATACATGGATGTATCAATATCTGCGTGCAGGGAGCACAGCGCAGATATATCCTCCAGTCAACGGCAGACCTTGTTATTTGATGCGTAGGATGGCGTAGAGCCTATGGCGAAACCCATCTGATGTGGCAATAAATGGCGATTTTTGTTGCTTATTTTTGTGGCATTGATGGGTTTCGCTCCGCTCTACGCCATCCTACGAATCCATTCTACTACTCCATCCGATGAATACGTCGATTCAATAACACCGCCAACGCTGCCGCCAGCAGATGGGCGCAAAGGATGCCAAAAAATAACCCTTCGATACCGTGTAATTGCAGCCCAATCCAACAACAGGCACTCATCAGCACCAAGCGATGAGCGAAAGACAATACGGTGGCTTTGATAAAGTGACCAGTGGCATTAAAGCTGCTCTGGCAAATGATCACAATACCCGCACCGATATATCCCAGTGGTACGATCCTCAGGTAATTCTCGATACTGTGTTGGATATGTTGGCCTTCACTGAACCAACTGGCCATCACCGGACCATAAAATACCAGCGCAAAAGCAATGGCCAATTGACTGAATAACACCAACACCTTAGAGGTAAACAGCACTGCTTTGACTCTGTCACTGTGCCCTGACCACCAGTTGACCCCGACAATAGACGGTAATGCCGTGGTTAATACCATCGGCAGCAACAGCAACAGGGCTTCAAGGCGAAAGACGATGCCCAGCACCGCGACATAAACCTGGCCATAAGAGACCACAAAAACCGTTAACAGCGTGATGCTGATGGGGGTGAATAACTGCTGAAGGGTGGCAGGCAGGCCCACCACTGACATTTTTTTCATGGCTTTGAGTGGTTCAATTGGAATGCTGGCTAACGATGTGATATTGAGTTTTTTGGCCAAGAACCACACTGATATCAAGGCAAAGAGCGCATCGCAGAGTAAGTGAATCAGCGCGGCGATTTCAATCGGTGATACCTTGAACATCCATAACTGATAAACCTCTGCGACAGCCATGTTACTCATACCTTCAACCCCCATGATATTGGAGAACAACACCAGTGCAAGGCCAAATTTGCTTAACATCCAGGCGACAAACAGGCCACTGGCATAACCGATATGGCCAAGGGAACGTAATAAGCTGTTGATTTGCCAAATCAACACCAGAAACACCCAGCCAACGTAGCGCCAGACCATATAGTTTTCAATCAGAGGCAATAACTTCGGTCGTGGGCCAAGATGAAAACTGTCGGGTAACATCGCATAATCAATGCCCAAAAAGCGAAAAATTGGCGTGTTCAATAGATAGGCGAAACACGCCAAGATTGAACTGACCAGTAAACCGACCACAATGCTGTTGATGATGACGCTAGGGGCCTGATCTTTATTTTGGCTGATGGTCTGAGTGACCGCGGTATTGGTGGTGATGGTAATGGCGACGGCAATGGCGACCATGGCGGTGGTGATGGGCACGGTAAAACCCAATGCTGTTAGCGCCTCTAAGCTGATATGGCTTAATAGCTGGCTTTCGAGCACATCATAGCCAAACAGTAAAAAAATCGCCAAGACCATCGGACTGGTCATCTGCAATAATACCCGGTTGATGGGCGCATGAACCAGCCATTGATAGCTAGCTGAATTGGCGGTGTTGTGGCTCGGCTGTGTCATCAGTTGTTGGTATTGGCCAGCTTTTGTGGTGAGTTTTTGCTAGGGTTTGCTTGGCTTTCAAGCGGTGGCTTTTGATAACGTAATACAAAGCGGTCGGTGGGCTGATCAATCAGGCTGCTATCAAAAAAGGGCTTGGAGCGATCATCATCAGGATTACGCAATAAATTGGTTTCACGCACCAGCTTAAACCCGGCTTTGGCAAACGCGGCTTTGACCAACGCTTCATCAATTCGGTGGATACCGTGCATATCTTTGGCGGCGTGATCACCGCTGCCTGTGACCGCAGAGTGATCGACAATACCAACGGTGCCGCCAGGTTTAAGGGCTTTATAAATGTCGTTAAGCAGTTGGTCGGTGTCGGTGTCCATCCAGTACATATCGTGAAATACCAGCATTAAAAATACCGCATCCACTTCATTGGCAGGTAGATTCAAATTGTCTAATTCTTTATCCCAGCGCAACACATTGCTCAGGCGGTTATTATTGAGGCGTTGTTCAACAAATTTATCAGATTGAAAATCATAATAGAGTTTGTCATTGTGGGAATAGACTTTACCTTGCTGACCTACCACGCGGGATAACAATTCGGTGTAATAACCTCGCCCTGACATAATTTCAAGCACCGTCATGCCGGGTCTTACGCCGAGAAAAGACAGCACCTGAGCGGGTTTTCTGTGGTTATCACGTTGTTTATCATTGGCCGGACGGTCGGGATGCGACACGGCGGTATGCAGGGTTTCACCGACAAGGTGATCTGAATCCTGTGGTTTTTGTGCGTCGCTGCAAGCTGTCAGTAACAGCATAAATAAAACCGCACCAGCTAAAATTGGGTTAAAAAAGCGTTTCATCAATGTCTGGTTTATTCCATAGTAGTTAGTGTGGTCATTCAATGGCCACCGACTTTAGCAGAACCTTAACGGTTAAGTGAAGTTTATGCGTTAAGGGGTTATTAACTGTACTCGTCCAAGTATAGCCGTCCTAAATCATTTTGCCCTTCACATTGAGCTGTTACAATGACATTCGGTGTATCCAAAGAGAATCATGCAATGAAAAATAGTATTGATGAATCAAAATGTCCGTTGTGTGGTGAGGTCAACCTGTGTGCTATGGTGGCAGCTGAGATAGCAGGAAAAAAAGCCGAAACGTGTTGGTGTATCGGCGCTGATTTTACCCCTGATATCATCGCTGGCGTGCCTGAGCAAGCCAAAGGTAAAAGTTGTATTTGCCAGCGTTGTGTGACCAAGTTAGCGCTGGTCAAAGAAGTTTAACTATTCAGCGCACTCATCTTTCGCTGTGGATACGGCGGTAATTACTGTAAAATAAACGGTAAAAGTGCTGCCATGGGATTCTTCACTTTGTACGGTAATGGTGCCGTTGTGTTTGGTGACAATGCCATGTACCACAGATAACCCTAATCCGGTGCCTTTACCCACTTCTTTGTTGGTGAAGAACGGATCGAATATCCATTCCTGATGCGCATGTGTGATGCCATGTCCGGTATCGGTGATGGCCAATTGTAAATAGTGACCTGCCTTTAATCCCAATTTACTGTCCCTGAGGGTGATTTCTTTGAGTGTCACCGTGAGCTGGCCACCCGAGATTTCCATGGCATGACTGGCGTTGCTGCATAGATTGAGTATCACCTGTTGAATTTGGTTTTCATCGGCCATGATCGGTGGACAATTGGCTTGCAGTTGTTGGTTGATTTTAATGGTGGTGGGGATGGTCAGCGCCGCCATTTTTAGCGCTTGTTTGACCACTTCTGCTAAATCTGTTGGTGCTAAGTTGAAGGCTTTCATTTGACTGAAAGTCAGAATTTGGCGTACTAAACTGGTTGCTCGACCCGTAGAGCTGATGATGTTATTGAGATTGGCGCGGGCTTTATGATCTTCTGCTAGCGCAATTTTGACCATTTCGCTGTTGCCTAAAATAGCCGCCAGAATATTGTTAAAATCATGGGCAATACCTCCAGCCAGCGTGCCCAGCGCTTCGAGTTTAGAGGTTTGAACCAGCTGCGCCTGAGCTTCTTTTAACTCTGTTACGTCCATGACCACGCAAATAATCGCTTTTGACTGATTGTCTTGACCGCTGATGGGCAAGTGCCAGTCAACGATATGTAATGGATGGTTAGGTGTGATGGGGTGGCGGTGAGTGGATTCGCGATGTAGGATTGGCTGCCCGGTTTCCATCACTTTGAGTAATTCAGGGATAAGGGAGTGGCTGGCATGAGGCAATACTTCGGCCACTGTTTTGCCCAAATGTGCATCAATGGGCAGTCCGTTGAGATCAGCAAGGGCCTGGTTGATTCTCAGGTAGCGCAACTGAGGTCCTTCAAGGATACCTACGCCGATGGGCAAATTGTGTAAAATGGTGTCGAGGTAGTCATTGCTGGTCAACAATTGTTTTTCGGTCTGTTGGTGTTGGGTTATCTCCTGCTGTAACTTGTGATTGCTGTGTTCAATTTGTCTGGTATATTTGGCTTTACTACATAAATAAATACTCAGTAAACAGGTCAGTAAAAGACCGACAAAAAAGACGATGAGTTTGTGTAATGAACTGAACGAATTTTGATATAAGGGAGAAGGGGTGAAGACCAGCGACCATTGACGTCCGGCGATATCAAAGCTATTGAGATAATAAAGTCCGCTTTGTACGTCGCTTCTCACAGGTACCGACACCTTTGCGGATTGGCCGCCAGCGGGGCGAAAATACAATAACTGCTGGTCTTTTGTTGCCGTATCATCATACAGATAAATATCAATGCCCATATCTGGCAGTGAATTTAAAGCGGTTTCTATCACGCTGGCGACTCGCAACACTTGGACCACAAAGCCTTTACGTTGTTTATGGCGCGCTTGGGGGCTTAGTTGGGGGCTTAACTGAGGGCTTGGTTGGGGGTTTAGCCCGGCGGTGTCAGGTGTATCGCTTTTATGATAAATGGGCAATAATATTAATACCCCATATTGATTGTCCTTTTCTTGTACTAGGGTGATTCTACCCGTTGCACTGAGCTTTCCAGAGTTGAATGCCTGTGTTGCGGCTGCTAATCGACTCGGGTCACTGCTGATGGTATAACCGAGCGCAGATTCATTGCCCTCTAATGGTTCGACAAAATAGACCACAATATATTCGTTAGTGGGATGGGCGGGGATGAGTTGGCCCTGAGGGTTGGTTTGGGTGAAGGTAAAGTCTTTAAACCCTGTTTGTTGCGCTTGTTGTTCAAATTGTGCCCGTTGCTGATGGCTGACCAATGGATTGTACGAAAATGCCTGAATACCTGGGTAGCGGGAGATAGCAGTTTTGGCGAAATCAGCGAATTCTTTACGCGTGACTTGTTCTGAATTATTGAAAAAGTCACCGAAAAAACTGAGCGCGCTAAGATAAGTCTCGAAACTATTTTGCACTGCACTGCACTGGCGTGGTTTTTGGCGCGGGATTCAAATTCAATCGTGTAATTAGTTTGTTGCCAATGATGGGTTATTATTGATAAGCAAAAGGTGATTAAAATGCCAGTGATGGCCACAGTCATAACCACGCCGTGGTGTTTGATTAACGTTTTTAATCCAATCTTTGCGTTTATACCCTGATCTTTCATGTCACCTAGCTTGCGATGCCCGTTATCGCTGTTTTTGTTACGGCGCGCTTGATTTATTATTTACAATTATTGATTAAAGTACTTGGATATGCCACAAGGTACAACAATATTGTTTAATTTAGTCATCGTTAGGTGATGTCGTGGCCCTGTTTGGCTATCAAGTTGCGGTATAGTGATGGTTTTTTAGCTAGGGGGGGTTACCCCCCCCCACCCGTTATGCTTTTGTTTTTCCGATGAGCTTAGCGCTAATCACCCCAGCAAGAAAGCCGAAAATATGGCCTTCGAAACTAATGTGTGATCTAAAGTCGAGC
>JBLGCB010000069.1:0-21558 GCA_047617105.1 Phenylobacterium sp.
CAATGGATGGAGCTTGTCTCTTGCTGAGCAATGTAATTTGTTGGGCGGTATTCCGGTGCGAACATTTTCAAGCTGGAAACAAAAAGAGAAAAATGGCCAGCCAATCGAGTTATCTCGCGATGTTATCGAGCGTTTTAGTTTATTACTGGGCATTTATAAAGCGCTAAACTTGGTGGCACCTGACGGCGCAAATCATACATTTTTTACCACGGTGAATACCATTCCTTTATTCGGTGGGTTATCCATTAAAGATTATTTGCTTAAGCAAGGTTCTATGCTGTCTCTTTATACTGTTAGACGCTATCTAGATGCTCAGCGTGGCTGATTTTCCTCTGTGCCAGCCAAGTTGGTCACATCATCGGGTGATTCATTCCAAGTTTCCCAATAAGAACTTGTTTGATGTCGATGATGCCGATGCGATGTTATTGGCTGAAATCGATTCAATGACCAGCGAACGATCGGTGAATTGGCGGCAACATGTTGGCCAGCAAGACGCAAGGTTTGGCAATGGTTGGGGGGCAGTAATGGCCCCTTTTTGTTATCCTCGCCATGGTCGCTTTTCGACCGATCAAAAAGGCGCTTATTACTGTTCTGATAGCCCAGAGACGGCCATAGCCGAATGGTCTTATCATACTGCACGGTTTTGGCGCCAGTTTGGTTATGATAAAGAGGTGAGCGCAGTGGTGAGATGTTACACCGGAACATTTGAGCAACCCATTATCGATATCCGCCAGAGTGTTGATTTGTGTCAACAAGATCCTTCCCATCAATATAAAATCCACGGTGAGTTTGCAGCCACTGCTCGACAACAAAATGCCTTTGGTATTTTATATCGTTCAGCACGTCGCCAAGGCGGTGAGTGTGCTGCTTTACTACGACCACCTGCAACGTCGACCCTCGCGCAATCAAGTCATTATGTACTGATGTTTGATGGTCAGGTATTTGTTCAATATGCCAAGATCGGAGAGCTAAAGGTTATTTAGTCAAATGGAACTATTGGGGTAAATCTTGGTCATAAGTATCCATGTCGAGTTTGTTTGGGGACTTGGCGCTGCTAGGTTTCTGAAAAAGCAGTTTTCGCCCTTGACTCAAACGCGGTTGTATGGTCTTTTAGAAACCTACCCGGTAGTGTGAATTGGGGTTAAGCATCATCAAGCCAAATTAAGAGAATTAATAACATTAACCAATCAACGGACAATTTAATGCGCACTTTATGCCGCTTTTTTTGCCAGTGCGTTATCACTGGTGTACCAGCCATGGTGATGATGAGTAGCATCGCCAGCGCAGATGATTGGTTTGATCAAAACTGGTCGTTAAATGGTTTTGGTACCCTCGGTTATACCCAAACCAACAAGTATGATGAGCGTATCCCTCGACGTAATATCACCCAAAGCGGTAAAAACCTCCAAGACAGCGGCTTTTTAATGGATTCTCGGCTCGGGCTGCAAGTCAAAGGGCAGCTCACTGACCATTGGGAGTTTGTTTCTCAGCTGGTGGTTAGAGAGCAATTTTCCCATAGCCTTGAAGATTATATTGATATCGGCTTCTTTCGCTATCGAACCCAAAGCGGCTGGCAAGTCGGTATCGGTCGTCAAGCTTTTGATTTATTCTTTTTGTCTGATCACCACAATACCAGCTATTCTTATGATTGGATCCGCCCGCCAACCGAATTTTATGGTTTTATGCCTTATGAATCATTTGATGGTTTTAAGGTGGTTAAAAATTGGGGCGATTTTGATAATGACTGGCACTGGGGTTTGTCGGTGGGCAATATCGAAGCCAAATTTGACAGTGATGTGCTGGCCGAAAGCCAAGATGTTGATAGCCTTGAGGCCAATCCTATTTACTCCACAGAATTGAGCTGGCAAACTGGACAATGGCAGCTCAGGGCAAGTTATGCGATATTAAAATTTGCTCAGGAGGCAGGGGAGCTAGAAGAACTTGAAGCGTTGGCGGATGAAATCAGGCCAATCTGGCCAGGCTTTGACCAAGTGGTGGCTGATGCATCTCGCCATTCAACGCTGCGTTATACCACGCTCGGTGCGGCCTGGCACCATGGTGACTGGAAAGTACAAAGTGAATGGAGCACGATTGACTCGAATTTTACCAGCTTTAAGGGCCAACGGGCGTATTTTCATGTCTCTAAGCGATGGCAAGATTGGCAGCCGTTTGTGAGCTTGGGTTATGCCCATGACAACCAAAAAGTGCCTTATCGCAAACCGCCGCCGGATGCTGGCTTTGATGAGTTTTTTGCTGATGTGAGCGGCGGTATAGAAGCGATGAGGCATAACCAGCATAGTTTTACTTTGGGGGTGCGTTGGGATTTTGCCCGCCAAAAAGCGCTTAAACTGCAATGTGATTATTTTTATTTTAAGCGTGGTTCGGGCAGTGTTCACGGCCGGGTGGATGGTCGATATAGAAAAGATGAACGTCGTAACTGGTGTTCTGCCGCTATTGACTGGGTGTTTTAGTGATGATAATTCGTTGGTTATTTCTGATACTTTGCTTGGCCGCACCGATTGGTGTAGGCCCGCTGGCAGGTGAGCAGAACAATGATAATTCGTGGCTGGTGGTGGTGAACCAAGATTCTGAATTAACCGCTTTGTCGCACAAACAAGTGATGAGCTTGTTTTTGGGGCGGGTGCAGTTTTTACCTGGCGGATCGCGGGTGAAAACATTCGACTTTCCGATGGATTCTGCCATCAGAGCGAGCTTTTACCACAGTTTAACCGGTAAAAATATCGCCGATATTGATGCCTATTGGGCGCGCTTACGCTATTCGGGTCGAGCATCACCGCCACAGGTTTTAGGTAGTGGTGAAGCCATCATTAAAAGAGTCAGTGAACATCAGGCTGGTCTTGCCTATTTGCCCTTTGAATTTGCCGATACCTTGGCAGATAATGGCCTTAAAGCAGTATTGATCATGGGGAATATCCGGTGAGACTCCATCATTTACAGCACTATATCATGGTGATTATGCTGGGTTGTGCTTTGTTGTTATCGGTGCTGTTCAGTGCCATCGCTTTTAATGTCATTCAGCGCCAAGCGCTACAAGAGAGCCATCAATTAACCCATAACCTGATAGCCGCTGTGAAAGCAACGGCTTCGGCTGCGGTGTTTTCAAACAACGAGGCACTGGGTAAAGATGCCATTGATGGTTTGCTCGGTAATGACGCGGTGTACTCGGTCAAACTGGTCGGTTTTGAAGATGATCTGATCAAAGGCATGGCACTGTCTGGTGTCAATGAAAAAGGCGGTGTTGGTCTTGAGGCTATTAGCGTGGCACTTAAATCGCCTTTTGATGAGCAGACCTTAGGTGAGTTATCGATTCAACCCAATGGCCGTTGGGTGCAAAAAAATGCCATGGACAACGCCTTTAACATGATACTAGGTCTGGTTATCGTGATTTTCTCTTCGGTGTTTTTGTCTGCACAACTGATTAAATGGCTGATTTCTAAACCGCTGGTCGACGTGGTGAATCAGTTGCAACAGATTAAACCCGGTGGCGAAGAACGTTTAACCTTGCCTGATCACCTTAAGGCCAATGAAATTGGTGCTTTGGTGGGTGAGTTTAATACCATGCTCGATGGCATGAAGCAGGCCATTTTGGTGGAGCGTGTGTTGCGCCAAAACATGGAAACCGTACAACAGAGCCTAGAACAAGCCAAGCAAGTGGCAGAGCAAGCCACTCAGGCAAAAAGCAACTTTCTTGCCACCATGAGCCATGAAATTCGCACCCCGATGAATTCTATTCTCGGTTTTCTTGAATTAACCCTCGAATCCGCTGATTTGGCCGATGACCTGCGTCGGCATTTACAAATCGCCCATACCTCAGCCAGATTTCTGCTCCAATTGATCAACGATATTCTTGATGTCAGTAAAATTGAAAGCGGTAAGTTGGAACTGGAACATCGCAGCTTTGACTTGGCGTTATTGCTGCGAGAAATCGCAGAACTGATGGACATTAAAGCCCAAGAAAAAGGGCTAAAATTGAACCTGCATTGCCTTCAAGCCCTAGCACCTGCCTATATTTCTGATGACTATCGTTTAAGGCAAATCTTGATCAACCTAGTGGGCAATGCAATTAAATTTACCACTAAAGGTCGGGTTGACCTTATCGTCAGTGCGCTCGAAGACAATCACTATGAGTTTTCTATCGCAGATACTGGGATTGGTATTGCTGAAGATAAAATCGACCTGATCCTCAAACCTTTTACCCAAGTCGATGCCTCAATGACGCGTCAATTTGGCGGGACTGGACTGGGCACCACGATTTCTTCTGAGTTGGTGCAACTGTTGGGCGGCGAATTGCAAATTCAAAGTATTCTCGGCGAAGGCAGTTGTTTCTTTTTTACTATCGTGTTGCAACCGACCGAGAAAGCCAGCCAAGAGGTCAGTAAAACCATCAGTGCTTATCAGCACTCAAGGCCGTTGAATATTCTGTTGGTCGATGATGTGATAGAAAATATTACTTTGGCCAGAATCAGTCTCGAAAGAGCAGGCCATGTGATCACCGCCGCACAAAATGGGCAACAAGCAGCCCAAGCGGCGCAAGGCCAACGTTTTGATTTAATATTAATGGATCTTCAGATGCCCATCATGGATGGTTATGAAGCCACCAGAGCCATTCGTCAACAAGATGTGTTTAATGGTCATAATGTTACCGTGCCAATTGTTGCTTTGACCGCCAATGCGATGAAGCAAGTGCAAGAGCAGGTGACCTCGGCGGGCATGAGTGGCTTTGTGGTCAAACCGATTGATTTTGATATTCTTTTCGACACCATCAATAAGCTGACCTATAACGAAACGCTTGATGATAAAAACAGTCACAGTAACAGGGTTTTGGATCTTGATGTTCAGGAGGGCACCCGATCTCATAACGGTAACACCGTGAATGACCCGCTGCTTTCAACCGCCTTGCCACTGATTGACTTTCAGGCCGGGATTGCATCTTGGCTCGATGAAGACGCTTTTTATCGTGCATTAGATGGTTTTGGCCAACGTAATCAACAGACCATCAGCGAGCTTGAAATGAGTCTTGACGCCAATGATGCCATTAAGCTTGATGGTTTGGTTCATAAAGTGAAAGGGTCGTCGGGTAATTTGCGTCTTAGTCGACTCTATGAGTGTGCCTGCGCGCTGGAAAGTCAGTTGCAAAACGAGCCACCGTTATTGTCGGCAGTTAATGTTAAACCGCTGGTATTAGCACTGACTCAGACGCTGGCGGCGATTGGTGATTTGGTGGTCGCTGGGACAGAGGTGGTCGTTGAGGCCGAGATAGGCAGCACGGTGCCAAGCGTGATATCTGCCGAGCAAAAACCACATTGTCTTGAATCGCTTGGGGCGGTTTTGGCCGCTTTTGAACAGCATGACCCTGATGCGGCGGAAGTGGCTTTAGAAAAGCTCGGTGGTTACATTGGGGCTGATAGATTAACTGACATTAATGAACAGTTGGCCAGTTATGATTTTAGTGAAGCGACAGATTTGTTACACCAATTGGTGGATCAATTAGATTTAAAGGCATGAATAAAGGCATGACAAAGGCATGAATAAAGGCATGAATAAAAGCGTTATAAAGGTAATCAAAAAACTCTCATGACAATCGAATCATTCAATGAGCAATCAGAGCAGCCATCCGATATCGCGTGGCGTATATTGGTGGTCGATGACGAACCTAACAATCTCCAGCTATTACGTCAGATATTAAAGGGTCAATATCATATTTCGGTGGCAACCAGCGGACCTAAGGCGATTGCATTGGCCGAGAAAGTTGAACCAGATTTAATCCTGCTGGATGTGATGATGCCTGAAATGGACGGTTATGAAACCTGTGTTCGACTTAAATCCAGCCCCAAAACGGCCAAAATCCCAGTGATTTTTGTCACCGCCAAAACCGAAGTTAAGGATGAAAAACGTGGTTTTGATGTCGGTGCGGTAGATTATATCGCCAAACCAGTATCTCCTTCTATTGTACGAGCCAGAGTGGCCACCCACTTGGCGTTATATGATCAGCAACAGTTATTTGAAATCAAACTCGAAGAAAGAACCAATGAACTGGCCGCGAGTCAAAATGCGGCCATTCATATGTTGGGTGAAGCGGGGCATTACAATGATGAGGATACCGGCGTGCATATCTGGCGTATGGCTGCTTATGCCGCCGCGATAGCCCGTGCATCATGTTGGCATGTGGTGAGAGCGAGGCAGTTACAGTTTGCCGCGCCGATGCATGATACTGGCAAAATTGGCATTGCTGATGCCATTTTGAAAAAACCAGGCAAATTGAATGCCGATGAGTGGGTGACGATGAAAACTCATCCCCAAATTGGCTTTGATATTTTGAGTAAAAGCACTGCGCCGCTGTTTAAGATGGCGGCAGAAATCGCGTTATTCCATCATGAAAAATGGAATGGTTCGGGTTATCCGATGGGCCTCAGTGGTGAAGCTATTCCCCAAACCGCGCGTATTGTTGCGCTGGCAGATGTTTTTGATGCCCTGACTATGGAACGACCGTATAAAAAAGCGTGGTCAGTGGAAGCGGCGATGGCCGAAATTGAATCAGGTCGAGGCCAGCATTTTGACCCTGAATTGACCGATTGTTTTTTGTCGATTAGTGAAGAGATTATAGAGATTAAGACGCATTGGGATGATAAGGAAACATCAGTAAATAACATCCGAAACTGACTGGTCTCTTTATCCTCTTTCTGCGTTAGGCAAAGCGTTGTATAGAACGACTATACGCCCCTTTACCTGCCTTGAAACAGAATAAATATCCTGCCCCAGTTTCGGATCTTATTTAATTCCGCTTCCTAAGGAGAAAAAAACAATTTAATCGCTGCTTGTTAAAAAATTCCGCTACACTTAGATTTATACCATTAATGGTCAGTTATGGTTACATCTGCAATCTATATTCATTAGGCGTGACAAGGGGAGGCAAAAACCATGTTTAAGCGTTTTTTTCTCCAGTTGCTATCCAGCACTTTCCTCAATACATTTAGCAACGAGAAGCATGGCCAACTTCAACACGCCGAATTTCGCCGTTGGGGTGTGCTAGGGGTCGTGACTGCGTGGTTGCTGCTTAATCTGTGTTTATTGAGTATTCCCGATACAGTCTCGTGGCGTTTGCTGACTGCCCTCAATATCTGGTTTGTTTTGCTGCTGGTATTGGGTTATGACTATGGTCGTAAGTGGTTGAGTCAGCGATTGAAAAATGTCCGCAGCACAGAGCAGTGGGCACGTGGTTATGTTAAAAATACCAAAGGCAGCACTAGAAAGCGGCAAAAAGTGCCTTTCATCCATGGTAGCTGGGTGGTGACCGATGCGATTTTGGCGATGAATAACCAGTTTGAGCAAGCCGTGAGTCAATCTTATCAGGTGGATGAATTGGTCCGCTCCCAGACGTTTCTTGATACCGAGACCGGGGTGGGCAACCGCATTTATTTTGATCACCGTATCGAAGCCTTTCTTGCCGATAAAGAAACGGATAACAGCGGCAGTGTTTTTTTGATTCAACTCAAAGAACTAGACGTTATTGCGCTCGAAGGTAAAGACAATGAAGCACAAGAGTTACTCAGTTATTTTATCGAGCTGATATCCGGTTACCTTGAAAATCACCCCAATGCCGTCTTTGCCCGCCGTTCAGAGTTTGATTTCACCATTTTAATTCCCTTTATTAGTGTTATGGACACCGAAGCGGTGGCTGCCCGCCTGACTCGTCTATGTAGCCGTATTGTATTACCCAATTGCGTTGACAGTGAGCACTTTTTTCATATCGGTGTGGCAGGCTGTCAAAATAATGAAACGGTTTATCAACTGATGGCCGAAGCAGATATGGCACTGCGGGCAGCACAATTACAGGGGCCGAGTAACTGGTTTATGTATGATCGAGGCACCATTGCCAAAGATATGGCCAAAGGTTCTGTTCGATGGCGTACTTCGCTCGAAGCGGCGATTGCCCGTCAGGGTTTTGTGATGTTGTTTCAGCCGGTGATGCTGACAGATAACAGCGAAATTCATCACCATGAAATTCTCGCCAGAATGCGTGATGATAACGGCCAACTGGCCAATGCCGCGGTATTTTTGCCGATGGCACAAAAATGCGGTTTGGTGGCGAAAATTGATCAGTTGGTGGTAGAGAAAACGGTTAAATTACTCCAATACGAAAAAAGCGTACAGGATATATGTAGTATTAACCTGCATATTGACTCTTTGCTCGACGAGTCATTCCAGCAATGGATTTTGGTCTATCTACAGCAGAACCCCAAAGTGGCTTACCGACTGATCATTGAAATCAGTGAATATCAGCTGGTACATCAAGGTAAATCACTCAAGGGCTTCTTTCGCCGATTGCATAAAGCGGGTGCCCGTTTACTGGTCGATCAGGTGGGTTTGTATGTGCTCAATACCCAGTATATTCGCGAATACGAAATTGATTACCTTAAACTACATGTCAGTATCGTTAAAAATATCGACTTGAGACCCGAAAATCAGCTATTTGTCAAAAGCCTACAAGGGACTTGTTGTGGTACCCATGTGTTGATTTTTGGCTTGGGGGTTGAGCGGGTTGGTGAGTGGATCGCATTACAAAAATTGGGTGTTGCTGGTGCCCAAGGACATTACTTCACCGAGCCTTTGGTTTCGATTGACCAGATAAGTTTGAGTTAACAAAACTAATCCGAGTATGCACTGGCTTATGTCTGCTTTTGTTATCAGATATAAGGGTAACAAACCTCGCATAGTGTAAGAGATCGGCTACAAATCCCCATAAATAGAAACAAATGCGACGGCTGTCTGTTCTTTAATGACTATAAAGCTTGTATCTTGAGTATAATCAGAGATAATGAAATTTCCGGTCAATTAAAACGATTGTTTAACACGACTTTAACGATTATAACTTCCCATGAAACTGACACTGCCACCTCAAATTAGCAAATTATTCGCTAAAAAAGCAGCTGCCCATTTGGCAGGCATTTCGTTACACCCTAAATTTGTCCGTCTGGTCAAGGGCGAAGTGATCGATGGCAGCTGGCATTATGAAGCTCATGTCGAAGTGAGTGTTGAATCCGAAGATGAATGGGTGGGGGTAGTTGCGGGTTTAATTAAATCACATCAATTAAAAGGTTGTGGTTGTACTTTGTCTTTACCGTTTAATCGTTACCAGTTACTGCAAATCGACAAACCAGCCATTCCTGATGAAGAACTTGGCGGGGCGTTGGGTTGGAGCATTAAAGATTTGGTGACTATCCCACAAGAAGATTTAGTCGCTGATTTTTTTCATGTCGCCGCCAAAATTCCAATGCAAGGCGATAAAGTGAATGTGGTGGTGACCAGCCGCAAGGTGATCATGCCGCTCATCAATTTGTTCAACAAAAATAAAGTAGAATTAAAAGGCATTGTACCTGAAGAAATGCTAGTTCAGAATGTGGTGGGCGGGGGAGATACCGCCAGTTTATTGTTATCACAACAAACTAACGAAGAAGTGGCGTTGCAAATCGTCAAAAAACATCAACTCTATTTTGCCCGTAAATTACGGGGTTTTAATCGCATTCACGACTATACCGCGCAGGAATTGATCGATGGTTTAACCGATTCTTTGAGCCTTGAAATTCAGCGTTCGATGGATTACTTCGAAAGCCAGCTTAAACAAGCGCCAATCAAACATATCTTGCTGGCCTTACCCACTGAACATCAAAGCCTGATTGCAGAACAAATTACCCAACACTTTCCGATCACCGTTGAAATCATGGGAATAAGGCACCCAAAGGTGAACATCGAAGCAGATTTATCTGAGCAGTTTTATCCTGCTCTGGGCGGTGCATTGGAGTATTTGTTGCCAGAAAAAGTTGAGGAAGCTTAGCGATGGCCAATAAGACCCGGGTTAATTTATACATTCTTTCCTTACGCCCTGTTAAAGAAGTGTTATCACTGAACATGATGGTGATTAGCTGGGTGGTGACCGCGGTATTATTGACGGCGACTGCGATGGTGTTGAACAATAATCTGGCCCAGCTGTCAGGCAATTTAACCGCCAGTCGTACAGCACTGACAGACAAACAAGCGATGGTTAAGTTACTTGAAGAGGAGCATAAAAACCGTAAAGCCTCTATTAGGTTAACCGAAGAACTAAACCAATTAAGCAAAGAGTTACAGGGTAAGCGAATTTTAAGCCAGCACCTTAAAGGTCAAGTAGTACCAGTGGAACAACGGTATTCGGCGGTGATGCTGGATATGGCCCGTTTTCATAATGATCAGCTGTGGATCAGCGAAATGCGTTTTGATGAACTGGGCGTATCGCTGCGAGGTTATGCCTTAAATGCGTTGGCGGTGCCTGAATGGATGAACAAATTACAGCAAAGTCCGTTTTTTGTTGGCAAAGAATTTGCAGTGCTTAATCTTGAGGATCAAGACGACGAAGTGATCGTTTTTGAAATCAATTCAGTGGCAATGGACATCAACGCCGTTGAGAGCCAGCTCAATAGCCAGGCTGGGCCAACACCTGAGCAGTTGCAGGCGGCGCAGGAGGCATTGCAATGAATGCACAGTGGAAGCAGCTTTGTGAAAAAACCTCGCAATTACAAATGCGGGAGAAGGTCATCATGTTTGTTGGGGTGATGTTTTTAATTGTCTATTTGGCGATGACTTTGGCGATTATGCCGACCTATAGTCAAGTCAAATTGGGCAAAAAACAGATTGTCGATGAAAAGCGTCAAATTAACACCACTGATCAACAGCTGGAGATATATCAAGAAGCGTTGCTGGAAGACCCGGATGTGGCGGTGACCAACTCTATAAACAGCATTAAAATGTCGCTGACAGAGTTGGAGAAAAATCTCAATGTATTAACTTCGGATTTTATTTCGCCCAATAAAATGCGTAATGTTTTAACCGCTTTGCTTAGAAGCGAAAACAAGATCAAGGTGATTAAATTCAATGCCTTGGCCGCTGTTGAAATGGATATCGCTGGCATTCCTGACAGCGCGGGTATTACCTTGTATCAACATGGTTTAAAATTATCAGTGGTGGGCAGTTATTTTGACCTGCAACGTTATATGAAACGACTCGAATCTTTACCGTGGAGATTTTATTGGAAAACATTTTCTTATAGAGTCACCGAATATCCAGAAGCATTACTTGAAATAGAGATAACGACAATTAGTAACAATGAACGTTTTATTGCAATATAAAACAGGTTTAGCCTGTATAGTAAGCGCATTGACGCTGTTCTTTGTCATGGTCTTTGGTGTATCTGCCGCAGACTTAGTCAAAGACCCCACCAGACCATTATTGACGCTGGGGCTTGAGGGCGGTCAATCGGCCAGAAAACCTGAAGAAGAACAAGAAAAAGCCCTTATATTACAAAGTGTGATTGTCAAAGGTGGCCTTAGTAAGGCCATCATCAATGACCAGGTGATGAAGGTCGGTCAAATCATTGAAGGTTATGAGTTGACCACCATCAGCGCTTATGGTGCAAAATTACGACGTGACGGTAAAGGATTATCGTTATCCCTGTTTAATCTAAATAATCTAAATATTAGAAAAAAATGATAATGAATAGAACTATTTTCACGCTGTTGAGAGGCCCCAGAGGTTTAAGCGGCTTAGGCTGTTTGAGCGTTCTCGCCTTGCTCAGTTTATCGCTGGTGGGCTGTCAAAGCTCACAGCCTCGGGTACTTAATGATGTCAAAGAAGTACTGGGTGGCAAGCAAAGCAGTGCCAACAACACAGAAAAGCCATTTTCGGTACCTGATGCGGTGATGCAAGATATTTTATCTGGCCCGGTGAACGATGACATTGGCGTGATCGAAGAGCCGCATTTTCATGTGGTGGCGGATGGTGTCAACATTCGTCCATTTTTTGCCAGTTTAGTGGCAGACTCCCCGTATAGTGTCATCATCCACCCACAAGTGGATGGACTCATCACTTTAGATTTAAAAGACGTGACTTTGCTGGATACCATCGAGGTGATTAAAGATATTTATGGTTATGATATTCGTAGAAAAGGCACGATTTGGACGGTGAAAGCGGCGGGTTTACGCACCGAGACGTTGGCGCTGAATTACCTTATGTTGACCCGTAATGGTACGTCTTCGGTGACTGTCAATGCTGGTGGCGTATCGGAAAATGGTGGCAGCAGCGGCGGTAACAATAGTAGCGGCAATAACAGTGGCAGTAGTAATCAGCAATCTTCACAGCAAAGTGGCCAATCTGGTGGTCAATCGGGTGGCAGTAACCAGTCAAGTGGCTCTAATATTCAAAGCTCCAGTGAAACAGATTTTTGGTCAGACTTAAAAGTGTCTTTGGAGACTTTGGTGGGCAATGACGATGGCAGAATGGTGATCGTTAGCCCGATGACGGGACTGGTCACCATTAGGGCATTTCCCAATGAAATCTTTGCCATCAAAGAGTTTCTAAACCTATCAGAACAAACATTACGTCGCCAGGTGATCCTCGAAACTAAAATCGTTGAAGTGTCGTTAAATGATGATTTTCAGCAAGGCATCAACTGGGCACAAGCATTGGCTCACGTCGGTTCTACCGACTTTATTTTTGCCAATACCGCAGGTAATGCGGCCAATACTATCACCGCTGGGCTGGGTGGGATATCGACCGTGCGTTTTGGCAATAAAGATTTTTCCGGAGTGATTAGCCTGCTCGAAACCCAGGGCAATGTTCAAGTATTGTCGAGTCCGCGAGTGACGGCCATTAATAACCAAAAGGCGGTGATTAAAGTCGGTCAGGATGAATATTTTGTCACCGATGTATCAAGTACCACCACCACCGGGGCGGCAACCACCACCACCCCTGAATTAACCCTTACCCCTTTCTTTTCCGGCATCGCATTGGATGTCACGCCACAAATTAGCGCTCAAGGTGAAGTGATTTTGCATGTTCACCCTTCGGTCATCGAAACCTCAGAACAAGAAAAAGTCGTTAGTCTTAGTGGTGAAACCATTGTTTTGCCATTGGCGCAAAGTAATATCCGTGAGTCAGACACCATTATTCGGGCTAAATCTGGTGAAATTGTGGTTATTGGTGGTTTGATGCAGACCACGCTCAGTGATAGTGTATCAAAAACACCTTTGTTGAGTGATATTCCTTACTTTGGCGGTCTGTTTACTCAGAAGCAACAAATTGAACGTAAAAAAGAATTGGTGATCTTGGTGAAAGCGACCGTTGTCGGTGCTGGCACTTGGAAACAGCAATTGGAGCGTTCTTCCGATTTATTAAAAACTTGGTATCCGGCGCAATAAACTATGTATCTCACTCATTTTGGCCTCAAAGAGCTGCCGTTTACCCTGACCCCTAATACCGAGTTTTATGTTGACTTGCCTTGTCATCACGATGCGTTTGCGGTGCTGACCAAAGCGCTTGAAATGGGTGAAGGTTTTATTAAGGTGACCGGAGAAGTGGGTACCGGCAAAACCTTGATTTGTCGTCGGTTGCTGAATGAGTTACCGGAAGAATTTATCACCGCATATATTCCAGATCCTTACCTCAGTCCTGCTGAGTTGCGTTGGGCACTGGTGACTGAATTGGGCGTGGAACATAATGACGACATCAACCAGCAACAGTTGATACAAGTGTTGCAGAAACACCTGATTGAGCTGGCGAAATCTGGTAAATCGGTAGTCTTAATTGTCGATGAAGCTCAGGCACTGCCGTTTGAAAGCCTCGAAGCGTTACGCTTGTTTACTAACCTCGAAACTGAGCAAAGAAAACTGGTGCAGGTAGTATTGTTTGCCCAGTCGGAATTGGATAAACGTTTGGCACAGCCAGAGTTACGCCAATTGCGTCAGCGGATCTCGTTCTCATACAAACTCAGACCGCTGTCAGGCAAAGAAATTCGCTTATATATTGACCGCAGACTGTTGACCGCAGGTTATGCCAATTCACGGCAACTGTTTAGTAACGGGGCAACCCGGACACTGGTGAAAGCCAGCCGTGGTATTCCGCGACTGGTCAATATTTTGTGCCATAAAGGGATGATGTTGAGTTATGGCCAGGGTAAACAAGAGGTCAATAAGAAACATTTAACGGGTGCGGTGGTCGATACCGATGACGCCACAGGGGCTGGAGGGCTTGATTCCCGGGTGTTATGGTGGTCAGTGGCGGGTGGCGTGGCGTTAAGTGCCGGTGTTGCGGTATTGGCTTGGTGGCTAACATTAGGGGTGTCATCGTGAGTGTGATCAATAAAATGCTCAATGATCTGGATAATCGCCAAGAAGAGCAGGCGGACAACGAAGCAGATGTGGCTTTTTTGCAGCAACCAGATAAACCTAAAACGAAAAAATGGTTGTTGGTACTGACGGCAGTTTTGCTGGTGGTGGGATTGGCTGCTGCGGCGGGTTATTGGTTTTTACTCAAGCCCAATAGTGGTGGTGCGGTGATTCAAAAACCGCAACCGATAGCACCAACGCAAAAAACTGCGCAGCAGAATGAGCAGCAAAACGATCCTAAAGGCGCGAGCACAGTTGCTGCTAAGCCTAAGAGCGCAACTTCTGATAGCAGTGAAAACCTAGCGGTCATTATCAAGCCCAAAGCGATTGGAGAGCCTGAATCGATATCACCGACTTTATCTGTGCAAACGGGCAAACAGCCATCTCGCCAGACGAACAACAACGAAAAGGATTACGACGATAACGTTAGTGCTGAGGGCAATGGCAATGTGACCAATAAACTGCCTGAAGAGGCCGAACAAGCGGTTATTGCCGCTAAAAAAGCACCCGCTAAAATGCAGGTTAAATCAAGCCGGGTCACACCAAAACAACGGGGCGAGAAAATCTATAAGCAGGCACAAAAATTGTCACGTCAGGGCATGATCACCCAGGCGATAGAGAAATTTCATAATGCGTTGAAGCTTGATCCGCTCCACTCAAAAGCGAGATCGGGATTGGCGGCGTTATATTTTGGTCGCGAAAAATCAGGCTCAGCGTTATCGGTGCTTAACGAGGGGTTGTTGATTGAAGGGGATAATATCGATTGGTCGATATTAGCGGCGAAAATTTACTATAAACAACAGCATTACGCTGGAGCATTGAAATATCTGCAATTGCCAGTGAATGCGGCTGAACAGGTTGAATATGTTGCTTTAAAAGCCGCCAGCTTACAACAGCTTAAACGTTTTTCGCAGGCGAGCATTGAATTTCAGCGACTGACCGAGGTTAATCCCGGCAATGGTCGCTGGTGGTTGGGACTTGGCACCATTTACGAAGCCCAAGGTGACACGGCACCAGCGATTAGCGCGTATCGTAAAGCCTTAGCATTAAGCAATATTTCACAAAATTCGCGTCAATTTGTTCAATCTCGGTTACGTGTTCTTGAACAATGAAATTTAGGTAATTATTATGGCAAGACCTCGATTAAAAATGCGCCTCGGCGATTTGCTGGTTCAAGAAGGTATTCTGATTGAAAGCCAGTTGATGGAAGCGCTAAAAGAGCAAAAAAGCTCAGGCCGCAAGCTTGGTGCTGCACTCATTGATCTTGGCCATATTACCGAAGAGGAGTTATTGCGCTTCCTCGCGCAACAGTTAGATGTGCCATTTGTTGATATCACCGAAAAAGTCATTGAACCAGCCGTAGCACAATTGTTGCCAGAAGTGCATGCTCGGCGTCACCGAGCGCTGGTGATTGACGACTACGGCGACTCGGTTGTGCTCGGTATGAGCGATCCGGCGGATTTGAGCAGCCTCGATCAGCTGGCCCCGATGTTAGCCCCCAAAGAAATTCAAATTGCGGTGGTCAAAGAAGAGCAGATTCTCGAAGCATTTGATCGCCTCTACCGCCGTACCAAAGACATTGAATCATTCGCCCAGCAGTTACAAGAAGAGTACGAAGAAACCTCAGATATGGATTTTGCCAGCCTCAGTAGCGATACTGAAGGTGATGCCACGGTGGTCCAACTGTTACGCACTATTTTTGAAGAAGCGGTGGTCTCTGGTGCATCGGATATTCATATCGAGCCAGATGAGGGCCTGATCCGTATCCGTCAGCGTATTGATGGCGTATTACAAGAAGACACCCTAAAAGAAGCCAATATCGCCTCAGCACTGGTGTTACGCTTAAAACTGATGGGTAACTTGGATATTTCTGAAAAACGACTGCCCCAGGATGGCCGCTTTAACATCAAAACCAAAGGCCATAGCGTTGATATTCGTATGTCGACCATGCCGACTCAATATGGCGAGTCGGTGGTGATGCGTTTACTTGATCAAACTGGCGGTCTAAGAAGGCTGGATGAAACCGGGATGCCAAAGCATTTGTTAGATCGGGTTAGAGGATTGATTCGCCGTCCCCATGGCATGATATTGGTTACCGGACCAACGGGTTCGGGTAAAACCACCACGCTTTATGGTGCGCTGGCTGAGCTTAATGAACCTGGCAAGAAAATCATCACCGTAGAAGATCCGGTGGAATATCGTTTGCCACGGGTTAACCAGGTGCAGATTAACACCAAAATCGGACTCGACTTTTCCAGCGTGCTGCGTACGACCTTACGTCAAGATCCAGATATCCTGATGGTGGGGGAAATGCGTGACCAAGAAACCGTGCAAATTGGATTGCGGGGTGCACTGACTGGTCACTTGGTATTGTCCACTTTGCATACCAATGATGCGATCACTAGTGCATTGCGTTTAATTGATATGGGCGCGCAGCCATATTTGGTGGCCAGTTCATTACGCGGCATTATTGCTCAGCGTCTGGTGCGTAAAATTTGCGAAAACTGCCGTGAGGAGGCCACGCCTGACGCTCAAGAGTTAATGTGGTTACAACAATTGGCCAACCGTGATATCTCCCAGTTGAAGTTTTTCAAGGGGCGTGGTTGCCAAACCTGTAATCATACCGGTTATAAAGGGCGACTTGGGGTGTTTGAACTGCTCGAAATGAATGTTGATATGATGGATGCCTTACGCCGTGATGATACCGAAGGGTTCGGTAAATGCGCCCGAGAAAACGAAACCTTTGTGCCTTTTGGGGTGATGGCCTTTGATTATGCCCTTGATGGGGTGACCTCAATCGAAGAAGTGTTACGAGTGGCCGAACAGATTACTGAAGGTCAATTCTAATGCCATTTTATGACTATAAAGCGCGAGACCCTCAGGGCGCTTTGTTGGAGGGGCAATTAGAAGCACCGAATGAAGCCGGAGTGGCTGATATGTTGATGCGGCGTAAAAGTATTCCGGTCGAAATTAAACTCGCCAAAGCCAAAGCAGGTGAAAAGTTTGATCTACAAGCGCTGTTTGCCGCCAAGGTGTCAATCGATGATCTACTGATTTTTTCGCGCCAGATGTATGCCTTGACTCGTGCTGGTATTCCTATGATCCGCGCTTTGATGGGGTTGGCCGAAAATACCCACTCGCTGGTGCTGAAAAAAGCTTTATTTGATGTGGCATCCCAGCTAGAAAGAGGGCGCACATTGTCGGCAGCGCTGAACTCTCATCCGAATGTGTTTAACAAACTACTGGCCAGTATTATCCATGTAGGTGAAAATACAGGTAAATTAGATGAAGCTTTTATTCAGATCACTGATTACTTTGAAAAAGAACAAGAAACCCGTAAACAGATCAAACAAGCGACCCGTTATCCGGTGATGGTGATGGGGGCGATCACCATAGCAATGTTTGTGCTCAATATTAAGGTGATTCCGGTGTTTGCTGGCATGTTTGAAAAGCTTGGTGCTGATTTACCTTGGACGACTAAGGCATTATTGGCTTCTTCTAATTTCTTTGTGGACTATTGGGTACATCTGGTTGTTGCGATGGCGGGCGGTGTGTTTATGCTTAAAAGGTATTTAAAAACCAAAAAAGGACTTTATCAATGGGACCGCTATCAACTTAAAATGCCAATGATTGGCAATATTTTAGAGCGTGCTCTACTCGGGCGATTTGCCCGCAGTTTTTCGATGATGTTACGCTCTGGAGTGCCGCTCACCAGTGCTTTGACCCTAGTGGCGGATGCGGTGGATAATAGCTATATGGCCGATAAAGTATTGGGCATGAGGCAAACCATTGAGCGGGGTGAAAGCTTGTTAAGGTCATCTACCCGTAGTGAAATGTTTACCCCGCTGGTATTACAAATGATTGCGGTCGGTGAAGAAACTGGCCAAGTAGAAGATTTGCTTAACGAAGTCGCCAACTATTATGAACGAGAAGTGGATTTTGATTTGAAAAACCTCACCGCCAAAATAGAACCAATCCTGATTGCGGTCGTCGCCGGCATGGTATTGATTTTGGCTTTGGGCATATTTACACCGATGTGGGATATGATGGGTGCAATGAAATGACCATTGAGCAGTCAAAGGCAAACCAAGAAGCGCAGGTGAATATGTTTCGCTTTGGTATATGGTTGGTACTGTTTGTTGTTTTGCTGGGGTCTTCTGTGCGCTATTTCACCGATGTTTTTGATAGCGTCGAACAAACTGAAGCTGACACGGCGGTGCAGGTATTTGCCGCCTCGGTGGTGAGTATTCATCGTGATTGGATTTTACAAGGGCGACCTGACCGAGTCGCTATCAGTGGTGTTAACGCACAAGGAAAAGCCACAGGGCGGTGGATTTTTGTCATGAATCGCTTTGGCTGGCCGATACAGGTTGTAGGTGCGGGCAAAAAACCAGTCTGTGAAGCGCTGTGGCAAGCGTTACAAAAGTCCGATCGATTGGAATTTTCTGGTCAATTGATGCGTTTTAGATTAAACCAACTCGACAGCCAACGACCGAGTCAACTCAATAGTCGCAGTGGCGATGAGGATCGTTTAAACATCCAGGCTTGTCGTAATACAGTGGCGGGACAGGTTAACTTTACCTATCGTTTTGATACCGGGAAAGTTGAACTTAGACCTTGATAGGGTTAGCCTAAATCGTTGAATTAGTTGATAAACTTTTAACCAGATCATAACCAATAGATAAAAAAGAAGTGCTTTTTTAGTTTGCTTATGGCTATAATATCCAAACCTTTAATGTGAGTGTCGTATAATGAACAACGCAAAAACACAACGTGGCCAAACTAGGCAACGGGGTTTTACTTTAATTGAACTGATTGCCGTTGTCGTCATACTGGGCTTTTTGTCTGCAACCGCCATCCCTAAATTTATGAACGCCACGGATGATGCCAAAGAAGCTGCGGTGGAAGGGGTTGCTGGTGGTATCGCTTCGGCTGTGGGGTTGGTAAGAGCACAGTGGGAGTTGGAAGGACGGACATTAACGGTGAATCTCGGTTCGTCGGGTGCCAATAATGCTGGCACTGTGTTGTTTGACAATACCACAATCTGGGTCAATGCGATTGGTTATCCATTTACGGCGGGTACGGCGACACCAACGTCGACCGTACCAACACAAGCCAATTGTGAGCTGACATTTGATAATATTTTACAGAACTCACCGAGTTCAACGATTATCAATAGTGCTATCACTAACCGTTATTATGTATCGACCGCGACCATTAACAGCCTCAATAGTTGTGTTTATCATTTGATGGCTTCTTTGGATAGATCATCGGGTAGTGTTGGTTCACCAACCATTTCTAATGGTGAAGGATTTTATTACACCCCGGATTCGGGCAGAATTATTGTTTTTAATAACTAAGCCTGATTTAAACCGGATTAATGCAAATGAGCACGAATATTGCTTTGAAGTCAGTCATTGACTGATTGGCAATAAAATGACGGGCGATGTTCTCACAACAATGAGATGTTTATCGTTTTGAGGGGGCAATAAATTACAATAATGCAGATAAACGCTATTGATCATTAGCAGCACATTTAATACACTACTTATATTAGCCTGTTGTGTAACACAACGAAAAACGGAGTAAGAAACATGAGAATCAAAGCAAAACAACAGGGTTTTACCCTAATCGAATTAATTGTGGTTATTGTTATCTTAGGTATTTTGGCAGTTACCGCTGCCCCTAAGTTTATGGATGTCACAGCAGAAGGAAAGGTCGGTCAACGTAACGGTGTGATTACTTCGATAAGAAGTATCTTGGAGATGGGCCATGGCAAGTCTATTGTTGCTAATGGTTTTGGTGAAAGTGGTACAATCCTAGTTGACAGCGTACACTATAAAATTGTTAACGGTTATCCCTCAGGCTCTACTGACGGGGATGGCACCAATTCTGGGGTACCTATACATTTGGGCGGCCTGCTGGAGACGCGTGGTTTTACACTTACCTTTGCTACAGCAGCAGCTGGCGCGAGTCCACTGACTATTACGTTACCAGGCGCACCTAATTGCACGATTACAGTCGCTGATGCTGCTGTTGGTGCTTACCCTGTCATTGGTGGAGACGCCACTTGCGCTTAGGAAAGTATTGATGATAGTAGGCACAGTAGGCATGTGATGAATAAGGTTGGTCTTTTACCAGCCTTGAGTTCGTTAGGGGTAATGTAAAGGTGTGATCTAATGAATAAGCAATATGCCTTTACCCTTATCGAACTGATTGCCACCATTAGTCTTATTGGTATTTTGGCGGTCAGCGTTGCCCCCAAATTCTTCGACGACAGTGAATTTTCTGTATTCACTACCCGAGACCAACTTATTGGGCAATTACGCTTAGCGCAACTCAGAGCGCTTAACGATCATACCAACTGTTATGCTTTTCAAATTGCATCGACCAGCTATGGTATTTATCAGCAAAGTGTCGCCCCTGCTGCTTGTGATGTCACTGACCCGTTCACCTCGGTCAATACCCCCACCACCCTCGAAACGAATGTTAAAGTATCTATTGCCAGTGTTGTAAACGCCGGTACAACCAAGCATTTGGTGATTTTTGATAGTTTAGGCAAGCCTATTGCGGATACAAATCACGGCGGCAGTTGTGTGACCGGCAGTGTATGCACTTTAAGTGTACTGATAATCGGTGGCGATACTGCCAGCTTGTGTATCGAATCAGAGGGTTATATCCATGACTGTTAATCGCCAGCAAAGCCGTGGTTTTACCCTGATTGAAGTTGTCGCAGGCATTGTGGTGATGGCGCTGGCGTTAACGTCTTTAGTGACGTTTTTGAATCCTCAAGCGACCAGAAGTACTGATCCGGTGTTACAAGTGAGGGCGGCTGAATTAGGCCAAACGTTACTCAATGAAATTTTGGGCAAAGCGTTTGATGAAAATTCCAATTTGGCGGGGGGATTATTGCGTTGTGATGAAGACGTCGTCGTTGCATGTACCCTTTCAGGCGGTTTGGGGCCAGAAGAAGCCAGCGTCAATGGTTATGATGATGTCGATGATTATGATGGCTATAACCAAGACTCTTTTGCGTTAGCGCACGCCAGCCAATATTCCAGTTTATACACCGGTTATACTTTTGTGGTGACGGTATTTTATGATGGCAATTATGACGGCATTGATGATGGCAATGATGATAGCCATCAAGCCAAATTGATCAGAGTCGGTGTCACCCCACCAGCTAGCGATACTATCTGGTTTGCGGCATATAAAGGCAACTACTGATGAACGCGGGTAACCCATTCAAATCCATTCTAAGGGTGGCCAACAAAGGTTTCACGCTGATAGAATTGGTTGCGGTCATTGTGATACTCGGTGTGCTTAGCCTTAGTACCACTCAGTT
>JBLGCB010000070.1:0-21536 GCA_047617105.1 Phenylobacterium sp.
CTTTTTCAACGATTGCCGGGTTACCTAACGCTAAAGCAACGGCAACATCAGCAAAAAAGCTATGATCAAGAGACATTTATAGCCTTGTTACCAACCACAATTTTACGGGTAAAACGGTTTTTATCAGTGATAAATTGAATTGATGCAGGAATTTGAGTGCTCTTACCATCAAGGTAAAGTTGCGAGAAATCATCTAATTGGTAAGAAACACCCAATTTTTCAAAAACTTCAAAAATAACACCATCCAAACCACCAGGTGATGAAGGCATGATATTTCCAGTGATCCGGTTTATTCTAGCCTTGGTATAAAGCCCATAAGCAATACGTAATAAAGCGCCTTCACTAATCAGTGCGTTCAGAGACTTGCCGATTTGACTGTAACTGCCAATATCACCGAAATCAGCACGAGTAAAAACATACCGTTTGGAACGGTTAATACGCGTTTTTATTCGACTGAATATGGTCACTTCTCAATTCCTCAATGGCTTTTGCTACCCTTACCTAAACATAGCAAAAATACCCTGCCAGCTCAACGCTCAAATCAGACACAGTGTGATCCTAAACAAAATTGACGCTGACCTTTTAGATTGCTACACCACGGTCAATTGAATATAACCGCACGAAAAACGCCCGCTCTCAGGCACGTAACACAAGATTTTTTGCCCCTTTTTCAATTTTCCTGAGTTAAAGAGTTCTTCGAGTATAATAAAAATCGATGCTGAGCCGGTATTGCCTTTTTCTGCTAGGTTGGTAAACCATTTATCATAGGGTATCTCAAAACCGACATTCCTCATGCCCTCAAACAGACGTTCACGAAAATAACCTGAAGAGTAGTGCGGCACAAAATAATCAAAATCTTGCGGGGTGATTTGACGTTGCTCTTTAAGACGGGTGAGCGCCTGCTCCACGGTGACCTTAACAATATTGGCATTCAGTAGTTTGACATCTTGTTTGACGGCAAAAACGGACTCGTTAGCACGCGTTTGCGGGTCATAACTTGCCCAACTTTTTAACGTGCCGTCAGCACGCTTGTCAGCGCCAGCATACATGCAGGCATCCAGTTGATTGGCATATGACATCATATCAATCCAATCGATTTTTAGTGACAATCCCAGCGCATTCGGTTGATGACTCAACAGACTTGGCTCGTGAGGGTTCGAGGCCCACTTGCCCCAAGACATTTTCCATCTCGGCGTTGGTGACTGGATTATTGGGCAAAACAGCACTCAGGTTGTTGATATATACTCGATGGGTCATGATACTCTCTTTGGTTTGTAACTGAACAGTTACCTTGGTTTAAACGTTTATTCATCTGACGGCTGGCTAAAATAGGCTTTTTGTCTTGTAATGATGCAACCAATCACACTTTTCACCCCATCACATCCGCTTCTTCACCCGATTGGTCGGCATAGCCACCGCCGGATCATCTGGCCAGTAATGCCGAGGATAACGCCCCTTCATCTCCTTTTTCACCTGTTCATAAGACCCTTGCCAAAACCCAGCCAAATCCTGCGTCAATTGCAACGGCCGTCTGGCCGGAGACAATAACTCAATCACCAACGGCAAACGACCATTGGCCAGCATCGGGGTTTCGGTCAAACCAAACATTTCTTGAATTCGCACAGACAATTTGGGCGGCTGGTCAGCGCGGTATTCAATTTTGTAATGGGCACCCGTGGGGACTTTAAAACGCTCAGGAAAGCCATTATCCAACTTCTGTTGAGTATTCCAGTCAAGCCGTGATAATAAAGCTGGTTTAAGGTCAAACTTTTTCAACTCAGCCAATGAACGCACATTATTAAGGTAAGGGGCCAACCAGTCGTTTAAATTACCAAGCAAAGCCTCATCACTATAGTCAGGCCAGCAGTTATCGCTGGCACTTAACAAATCAAATGCGGTATTTAATCTCAGCCGCAATAATACCGCTTCATCATCCCAAGCCAGTAAATCTAATCCTTTGACTTTAATCAGCGCAATAAAAGCATCCACTCGCTGGCCATTGGTAATGCCACCTTTGGCAGGTTTACTGCACAGGACAATTCGCCCTAGGGTAGTTTGCGTTTCGGCCACCAGCTTTTCGCCCTTTTTATCCCATCCGACAAAATCCTGCGTCGTCAGCAAATGGGGCAATTCAGATTCGATTTGTTGTTCGCTGATGGTTGCCGCCATACCGACATAAACCCGGCTGTCGAATTCGATTAAGTCGGCCACCACCAGCATCGGCTCAAAACTTAATGGATCATTGTCTGAAATCACGATGCCAAAACCATTACTCATCTGAAAACCCTTACCCCGGGATTTGGCGATGCGATCTGGAAAAGCCAGTGCCAGCAATACACCGCAGTACTCCAGCGGTAAGCTGTCTTTTAAGCGAATATTGATTCGCTTTGCCCATACTCTCGCTTGCTGCAATACCTGTGGTGCTTTGCCCGCCAACATCCAACGCACTCTGGCCTCAATCGTGCTGTTATCACGCCTCATGCCTTTGGGCAGTGGATCTGCTTCTTCAATAATCGCCGCCAAATAACAGGCCAATGAATCAACTGGCACTTCTAACTCAGTGCTAAGGGTTTTGGCTTTTAATAACATATGGGCAATCCGCGGATGACAACCCAAAGCACTGACTTGGTGGCCAACAGCGGTGACCTTAAATTGCTGGTCAGACTGTTGCTCAAGAATTTCAAGCTGCACCAGCAACTGCCGGGCCTGAGCCACCAGATGTTTCGGTGGCGCATTGACCCATAATAAGTCGTCGATATCCGCGCCCCAATTCGCCACCTCCAATACCAGAGGCATTAAATCTGAGGTAAGAATTTCAGGTTGGTCGAAATCCATTCTGCGTTCAAATATTTCCGCGCTGTCGAGACGATAACCTATACCTGGCATTAACCGCCCTGCCCGGCCTGCTCGCTGAATGGCTGATGACTTGGCGATCGCCGTGGTTTGTAATTTGGTGATGCCATTTTTGGGGTTAAAACTGGCGTGACGCTTCAAACCACTGTCTATAACAATCCGAATACCGTCGATAGTTAAGCTGGTCTCGGCAATATTGGTGGCGATAACAATTTTACGTTCACCGCCAACACAAGGGGCAATGGCTGCCTGCTGTTGCTTTTTGGCCAAATCACCATATAAAGGATAAACCTTCACATTTCCTTTAACGGAATTAGATAGACTCTGTCCGGCCAAAACACCAGCTAACTGGTTAATTTCTTTCGCGCCAGGCAAAAATACCAACATACTGCCGCTTTCTTCATCGAGTAACTGAGTAATCAAGCTGCCGATGCAAGCAACCATTTGTTCGGGTTTGGTGGGCAAATAACGCATTTCAACCGGATAACTGCGCCCTTCGCTGGTGATAATCGGCGCATCCAGCATCTTCGACAGATATTCACTGTCGAGAGTGGCCGACATTAATAGCAGGGTTAAGTCGTCTCTTAATGCGCTTTGACTGTCCAGACTCAACGCCAGCGCCAAATCAGCATGAATCGAACGTTCATGAAATTCATCAAAGATAATCAAGTCAATCCCCGATAACTCAGGATCAGACTGGATCATCCGGGTTAAAATGCCTTCGGTGACAATTTCGAGCACCGTGGCCGCACTGACCTTAACATCCTGACGCACCCGATACCCCACCCGTTGCCCGACGGTTTCCCCCAGTTGCATTGCCAAATACTCAGCAATACTACGAGCGGCCAAACGTCGCGGCTCCAGCATAATGATACGGCCTTTAAACATTTGGTTTTTGATCAGCTGTAATGGCAAGAAAGTCGATTTACCCGCCCCCGGCGGTGCCTGCAAAATCACTTTGTCGTGTTCGGCTAAGGCGCTAAATAATTGTGGCAGTATCGGTTCAATGGGTAACATGTTGTTTTGTCTTTGTTGTTGGCATTGTGGTGGCTGTGTTCGCCATGACACTACCACACAGACACGACACAGGCAAAAAACCATCATTCAGATAGATAAGATAGAAAGAAAAAAGTAAAATACGCTGGTCAAATGCCAACAACCAGATTAATATAACTGTATAAATACACAGAATCTTTGGTTTTATACCAATACCAGCAATAAGTAGAAGATTAAACCTGATGACCGAATCGCTCGCTTACCAACATCACTATCCACAAGAAGAAGGAAATTATTTTCCAGCCATTCATCTTGTCGAACGTCCGGCGGTAAAACCCAGATGCGTTGATTTTTTTGCAGGTAGCGGACTCGTAGCTCAGGCAATGAAAAGTTGCTTTGATACGGTTTGGGCCAACGATATTTGCCAAAAAAAACAAGCGGTCTTTGCCGCCAATCATCCACCAGATATTTTTTATTCTGGCTCAATTGAACACATAAATGGCCGTGACTTACCAGCTCACGAAGTATCATGGGCCAGCTTTCCTTGCCAGGATTTATCTGTTGCCGGTAACATAACAGGTATTAAAGGCCAACGCAGCGGGCTGGTTTGGCAATGGCTAAGAGTTATTGATGAAATGGCACAACATCCACCAGTGGTGGTTGCAGAAAACGTTGTCGGCTTAGTCTCTGCAAAGTCAGGCGAACATTATCTGAGCTTACACAATGCACTAAGAGAAAGAGGCTATTCGGTCGGCGCGGTCATGCTTGACGCCGTCAATTGGTTACCTCATTCACGCCCAAGAATCTTTGTCATCGGTATAAAACAAAATCTTGATTATTCATCCTATACAACTCAAAAACCAAACTGGGCGCATTCAAAAGCCATCATCAGCATCGCCGCCAAGGCTAAAGAATGGGTTTGGTGGCAGTTGCCAACCCCAGCACCAAGAACCACAGACCTATCCAGCATGATCGACTTTGCCCTCCCTTTTGATGATGCTCAAAAAGTCAGCCACCATCTTAATATGATCCCCGACAACCATAAACTCAAACTAGCAGCAGCAGCAGCAGTCAAAAAAGGCGTGAAAGTTTTCCCTGGCTACAAGCGTACTCGTCATGGTAAGCAAGTATTAGAAATTCGTTTTGACGGCATTGCTGGTTGCCTACGCACGCCTTCTGGCGGTAGCAGTCGGCAACAACTGGTGATCTATAAAGATGGGATTTTAGGTACTAGGTTGATTTCAATTCGTGAAGCGGCGAGGCTCATGGGGGCTGAAGATAGCTATCAGATACCGGGCTCTTATAATCAAGGTTATAAAGCAATGGGTGATGCGATTGCAGTGCCAGCAGTAAACTACCTTAGTGAACATCTATTATCAAAATTGGCAGCCCTTGCGACGGAACAAGCCGCATAATGATTGATTACGGCACTCCAACAAGCCCTTTCGAAACCCAGGAGAGCTGCCACCATTGCAAAACTATCTCATATCATCAGTGAAAGAAAAGTCAACTTGGGTCTGCGAAAAACACTGGTCACTCAAGCGAAAAGATTAGAATGGTTAACGCAACAAAGATACGACGCCATTCAAACCCAAACCGACAACGAAACGCCAGACTAAAAACCAAACCTTTAAAGCCAAGACATCTCCCACAGCCCAAATATTACACCATATTAACAACTTAAGTAGACCCAATACACATCCAAAAATTAAACTACAGCAAAAACAGCGACATAGAGATTTCGCCCCTTGTCAGGGGAATTAAAGCTCATAAAATGTAACATTTAATAAACAATGAAAAAGTTTAAAATTTATTTGCCAAAATATTCAAAGCGAACTACCATCGTTTTAATATATCATTAAAAACCATAACCAGTTGAATTTACTGCATTAATATTAATTACCAATAACATTTATTATCATAAACCACTCAATACTTTAGAGCTAAGACACTAATATTTCGATTATCCTTGTGATTTAAAGGTAGCATTTGTTACTTAGTTGTTATAGAGTTCTGCCATCGGGAATCGCAACGACGTGAATTTCCGAGTTACACGGACAAATTGATTAACCAATTTGTTAACAAATCGAAAATAGACCTTATTACAAACTCAATCAATAGAGTAAGGGGTTTGGAAACATAAAATGCTTCCAGCCACCTTAAATAGGGTTTCAGTAGTAAACATAATTAAGAGAGATTCATGACAATACAAAACATTTCAAAAGTCTGCGCAGCCATCACTTGTGCTTTAACATTAAGCACAGTAACTTCAACTGCCATTGCCGCACCTTCACAAGCCCTTAAGCTTGTTAGTGCCCCAGAAGTAGCTACTAGCGGTCGTTATATTGTTCGTTTTAAAAATACTGCCCACAACGTAGTGAGTAAAAATACAGGTAACAGCATCAGCGCTTCAGCAACCACTTTTAGTGCTGCCTCAGCAAAAACAGCCTTACAAAGCAAAGGCGCTAAAATCAAATTAGCCTTACCAAAACATCGTGCCATTGCTGTCGAACTAAGCGCAAAAGCATTGACTGAGTTACGCAATGACCCAAGCGTATTAGACATCGAAGTTGACCAACCACGTTATTTAAAAAGCCTTTACAACGACGGTGCTGGCAATCCTAACAGCGTTCAAGTCACGCCTTATGCCATCATTCAATCACAAGCTGATCAACTGACCCTTAACAGTGGCATGAAAGTATGTGTTATCGATTCAGGTTTAGACAGCTCTAATGCAGATTTCAATCGCAGCAACATCACTGGTTCAAATGACTCAGGCACAGGCCAATGGGACGTTAACGGTGGCGCACATGGTACTCACGTAGCGGGTACTGTTGGTGCAGTAGACAACGGCGTTGGTGTCGTCGGTATGGCCCCTGGCGTACCAATGCACATCGTTAAAGTATTCAACGCTGATGGTTGGGGTTATTCATCTGATTTAGCTGCTGCTGCTGACCGTTGTACAGAATCTGGCGCAAACATCATCACTATGAGTTTGGGTGGCGGTGCTGCTAACAACACTGAAGAAAGTGCTTTCAATACTTTCACTGACAACGGTGGCCTAGTATTGGCGGCTGCTGGTAACGATGGTAACAGCGTACGTTCTTTCCCAGCGGGTTACAAATCAGTCATGATGATTGGTGCCAACGATGCAGATAACAACATCGCTGACTTCTCACAGTTCCCTAGCTGTACTTTAAGTGGTCAGACTGATGACGGTTACTGTGTTGAAGCCACTGCTGGTGGGGTAAACACTTTATCAACGTATCCTTCAAGAGCTGCTTTAACCGCCACTGGCGCTGCTGCTGAAGCCACAGGTTGGTCTTCTGCTACCGTTAATGGTGCTGCCATGAGCGTTACTGGTATGGAGAACTTGGGTGTTGTTTCTGGTTCTACTTACAACATGGGCACTGCCGAAGCGACTGATGCTGGTGCCAATGGTAAAGTTTGTATCATCGACCGTGGCGCAATCTCTTTCCACGATAAAGTTCAAAACTGTGAAAACAGTGGTGGTATCGGCGCGGTTATCGTTAATAACGTCGCAGGTGTATTGAGCGGTACTTTGGGTGACACTAACGCCACCACTATTCCAGCCATCGGTGCTGCTTTAGAAGACCGTGATACTTGGGTAAATGCCACTAACGTTGACATCACCATTGAAGATTCTATGTACGGCTTCATGAGTGGTACTTCAATGGCCACACCTGGTGTTGCTGGTGTTGCTGCGTTGGTATGGTCTAACCATACTACCTGTACTGGTACTGATATCCGTAATGCTTTAAAAGCGACAGCACAAGATGCAGGTGCTGCGGGTAAAGATGATTACTTCGGTCACGGTGTGGTTAAAGCCAAAGCCGCCAGTGATTACATCACTGCCAACGGTTGTGACGGTGATACGACTGAGCCACCAACACCACCAACGGGTGATGGCATTGACGAAACGGTAAGCAACATTGCAGTTAAGCGTCGTAAGTGGGCACATTACACTTTAGATTTGACTGAAAGCTATTCAAACCTGACCGTCACCATTTCTGGTGGTACTGGTGATGCTGACATGTATGTTACTGAAGGTGCTGAATCAACGACTCGCAACTATGACTGTCGTCCATATAAAGCTGGTAACGAAGAATCTTGTTCTTTCACCAACCCTGGTCAAGGCACATGGCACATCGATATCCGTGGTTACTCAAATGTCACTGGTTTGACTTTGAATGCTCAAGCTAACTAATCTAATCGCTTTGCGATAATTGGTTAACCTAAAAAAACCCGGCTTTTGCCGGGTTTTTTATTGCTTTTTTCACACTGATCTCACCATCGCTTATATTCATTGCTACCCTCAGACACTCAAACACTACAACCACTGACCCCCCATAAAATGGCCGCCCTACGTTCTTCAACCATCAAGATAATTATTGCGCACGATATGTTAATAATTTGTTATTTTTTTTATTCACTAAGTATGTAATTTGCACGAGCTTATCAGACAGGAGTCTGGCTTAATTGTTACCTGTTAAGGTTTAGGAAAGGTCTGATGTTCAGTCACAGTGAAATGAGATTATTGATTAACCAACTCGCCATGTTAATCAAGCAAATGCAAAAACAAGTCAATGAAACCGATTTACATGATCCGGCGCATGTTCGATTAGAAAACAAGCTGATCACTTTGGTGGGGATAAAACGTAAAGTCATGGCCAAGCTCGAAAACAGTGAACCGCCCGAGATCACTTGCGCCAAAAATCGCAAGGTGCTCATTGTTGATGACTCAGAAACGGTCAGAGAAGTGGTGCGCTGTTACTTTAATGAGTTAGGGTTTAAGCACGTCGACTGTGCTATTGATGGTTTACAGGCATGGCGAAAACTGCAAATGAGTGTTGAAAAGTGCCAGCCCTACGGTTTACTGGTATCAGACTGGAATATGCCCAATATGACCGGGCTACAATTATTACAAGCGGTGAGAGAGGACACCAGCCTGTGTAGTCTGCCGACCTATCTTATCACTGGCATCCGGGATAAAGATCGAATCTTGACGGCGATAAGACATGGCATCAACGGTTATTTAATCAAACCAGTCAATTTTAACCATATCAAAAAACACTTTGCCAAATATCTTGGTGAGTAAGGTGAGGAGCAACTCCACCTTACCGATATAACATCGCTTTAAGCTTATGTTCTTTTTTCAATAAATCCTGGTATAAGGCAAATTGGTTTTTAGCCCGATCTAAATTATGGCCGTCTTTTTTGATGGCAAAATAGTTATCGCCATCTAAATAATCGGTTAAAAAGCGCACCCCAATCATTAAACACATCACCTTGGCACCGACCCAAAAGCTTTGTTTTTCTGTCTTGGTGATGACGTTTTCCAGCGGCGTAACGTAACCATCAACAATCGCTTCAAAAATTTCTTCACGGATAATGACATTGTCTAAATCGGTTGAATCTTCAGCCTCTGGCGAACAAAACGTTCTCACCATATCGCCAAAATCAAATAACCAATAACCCGACATACAGGTATCCATATCAATCACGGCTTTGGCATTATGCTCACTAGAACAAAACAGCATATTGTTGATTTTAGTATCATTGTGGCAAGCTCTGAGGGGCAACTGATTTTTTAAGGTTTCAAGCTCATCCACCAACGCTTGTTGCGATAAACAAAAGTCAACCTGCTCACGGGCACTGTCAAGTCGATTGTGCTTATCTGCTTGAACCACCGCTTTCAAAGTATCAATCCGTTTGGCCAAATGATGAAAGTCGGGGATCACCGAAAATAATTGACTGGCATCAAAATCTTCAAGGGCGGCGGCAAACTGACCAAACGCATTGGCAGCCACCTTAGCTTGGCGTTTATTAACCACAACATCTTCACTGTAGCTGCCACCAATAAACTCTAATGCGCGCCAGCTATCACCATCAATATCCACCAAGTACTTATGCTCGGTCGTAGCGACATGTTTGATAATGTCGAGGTTATAACGATTAGTGCTTTTTTTATCTTGTAAATGCTGCTCGATTAATCTGGCATTTTTCACCAGCTCATTGAGCTCGGGAAACACATAAGCATTTAATTTTTGCACAACCACAGGTGAATCAACACCTTGTAATAAAAGGGTAGTATTAATATGGCCATTGCCGATAGGTTTCATCGTGGCATCTTTGGCGGATGAATGGTGATTTAAACCAAACTGGGTTGATAGCATTTCTGCCTGTTCTTGATACATTGTTAATTACTCTCGCAACAAGTGGTGTGTTGTTTCCCTTAAAAATCTAATCACGCTTAACAGTTACAAAAGCTTTATTCAGCTTTTTATTGAGCTGTTCCGTGACCTCGTTCAGCTCAGAACGATACGTCATACCCAACCAAGGTTCATTGGCCCGTAATACCGAAACTTTTATCTGTTGGGTATCAATGGCGTTTTGTATTTGGTCGGGCAGATAATACTCTTTTTCGACAACGCTGTCATCTACTGAAAGAAACTCAGCAAAACCAAGGGCCAAATAATCGAATAAACGCTGGTCAAATCCCCATAGAGTCATTGAAACTAGGCTGTCGGCAGCGATGGTTTCTCTTTGTCCTTGGGGGTTAATTCCAGTAAGACGACTATGTTGAGGTAGAGGCAGGTGTAGAGGTTGGTGTTGAATGTCTAGATACTCGACCACCTGCTGTAAATCGCTATACTTATCTAGCTGACAAATCCCACGGTTGACCCCACCTTGTGCTGACAGAGTGTCCATAATGGGATAACCCACCATACTCCAATGCGCTTCGCTAGCAGGTTTATCACTGCGCAATTCATTCGCCAACAACTGATAAGCCGAAGCACCGTAATAATCATCCGCGGTGATCACCATCGCCTTGCCTGACACAAAGGGTCTTGCCGCCAATAAAGCATGACCGGTACCCCAGGGTTTACGCCTGTCTTTGGCTAAATGTTTAAATTGCATCGGCACATTACCAATTTCCTGAACAGCCAAATGAACAGTTAGATGACTGGGTAAACGCGGCAGAATCTGCGCTTCAACTTGTGACTTAATCTGCGGGTTTATCACCAATACCACCGCAGTGACCCCAGCTTTTACCGCGTCACTAATGCTCAATTCCATGATCGTTCGATCAAGTCCTGCAATCGTGGTGAGTTGTTTGGCCCCACCAAAACGGGTGCCTAAACCCCCGGCCAATACCACCAAAGTCAAAGGTTGTGGTTTAATCGTCATTAAAAATATTCACTTTATATTAACTAAGGATGATTTTACGCTGCTTTAGCGCTGATTGCACCAGCGCCAGCGAAATCCATCAATAGTGTGGTCAAATTAACCAATAAATCACCGATTGATTACTTAATTTGACCACACCACCACTCAAGCCATCACAACCAAACGATTAACCCTTTGATTTGCAACACAAATAAAAGTTGGTTTGGCATTTGCTATAGTTAATCCAATGAAAACGTTAACTCAACGAAACAGTGATAGCAAAAACAGGAAGCCATTATGAAAACTAGCAAGATGATCCCAACCACCTTACTGATGACCAGCATCGCACTAAGCCTTACACTGACCCTCAGCACTTCAGCTTTTGCCCATGATGATAACCATCACCACTGGGACCATCATAAAAGCAGCCACAACGAATGCAATCTTGATTTACAAAATGGTGTGACCATTTCTCCTGAGTTTGTCAAAGTCTTTGACGCCAACAAAACCCTGTTTCAAATCCAACAAGATGGCCAGTTAACGGTTGATGGCAAAGCTGTAACTTTAACCGCCGAACAACAACAAATCAGTGCCGAGTATGGAGAAGGTTTGCGTAAAGCCGTGCCTGATGCGGTTAACGTTGCCCTTGATGCGATGGATATGGCCAGCGAAGGTGTTTCTACCGCGCTGAGCACGTTATTTGGTGAAAACAGCGACATCGAATACAAGGTCAACGGTATCATCGACAAAGCCCGTGGCACCATCAACGACAACATCGAACGCAACGGCGAGTTATACACCATTGCCCCTGACAGTTTTAAAAACCTTGAAGAAGCCTTCGAAAACGATATTGAAGCAGAAATCGAAAAAGTGGCGATGAATTCAATGGGTTCGATATTTTCATTGTTAGGCGATGCCATGTCATCAGGTAGTGGCAACTTCGAGCAACGCATGGAAGCCTTTGGCGAAAAAATGGAAGCCATGGGCGAAACAATGGAGCAAACCTTTGAAGCCCAAGGCGACAAACTCGAAGCCAAAGCCGAAGCGTTATGTTATCAGTTAAAAGAAATTGACAAATTGGAAACCCAGTTACAGCAAAGCGTGCCACAGTTTGCTAACCTTGAATTATTAGATATGGATAAAGAAGCAGAATAATTATCTGCTGAAGCATCCACAGCAAGGGCCGACACCGTTCGTGCCCTTGCGCTACTCCTCGAGGTTCTCCTTGACGTGCACTTGGTTAAGGAACCATCAGTAAATAACATCCGAAACTGACTGGTTTCTTTATCCTATTTCTGCGTTAGGCAAAGCGTTGTGTAGAACAACTACACGCCCCTTTGCCTGCCTGTAACGACAGCTCGGTTGAAACAGAATAAATATCCTGCCTCAGTTTCGGATCTTATTTAATTCCGCTTCCTAAATATCCACGATAAAATTTTACAATCGCCCCCTACCCCAGTAAGCTAACATCATTCATCCTAATCACACTAAAAACCACTGATATGAGTCCTGAACGCTTTGCCCGTATCACCGACATGCTCAATAAACGGCAGACGGATTTGACCATCTGTCTTGAAACCGTTCATAAACCCCATAATTTATCTGCCATTGTTCGCACCGCCGATGCCGTTGGCGTGCATAATGTTCATGCCGTATGGTCAACAGACAGTCCTCGCATGGCTCAAGGCACCGCCGCCGGCAGTAGTTGTTGGGTCGGCGTTAAACGTCACGATAACATCAAAGACGCCATTGAGGTGATGCGCGCGCAGGGCATGCAGATTCTGGCCACCAATCTATCACCCAATGCCGTTGATTTTCGTGAGATTGATTACACCAAACCCACCGCCTTTTTAGTCGGCCAGGAAAGAGACGGCATTTCTGACCAGGCCCTCGCTTTGGCCGACCAACATGTGGTGGTGCCTATGCTTGGCATGGTCCAGTCGCTCAATGTTTCTGTGGCCGGTGCTTTACTTTTATACGAAGCCCAGCGTCAACGCGAGGCCGCCGGGATGTATGATGGTCCGTGCACTGTCGACAAAACCGAACGTGACCGATTGTATTTTGAAGGTGGCCATCCGATTTTTGCCAGAGCGTGTCTGCAAAAAGAGATGCCTTACCCACAAATTGATGAAAACGGTCAGATTGTTGCCGATGAATTATGGTGGCAAAAAATGCAGATGAACAAAAAAGCCTGGCAGCACCTTGATGACGAGAGCGATGACAAAAGCGACCATGAAAGCAATCACTAAATCCACCTCTTTGGCCAGCATCCCCACGTCGGTGCTCAAAGGGGTTGGTCCCCGACTGGTTGAACGATTGGCCAAACTCAATGTCCATTCTTTGCAGGATTTGTTGTTTCATTTGCCATCTCGTTATGAAGACCGCACCCGAATTTACCCCATCATCACCTTACTACCGTCAACCCATGTGTCGGTGCAGGGCGAAATAGAAGAAACCAATGTGGTGCTGGGCAGGCGACGCATGATGTTATGCACCATCAATGATGGCAGCGGACGTTTAACCCTGCGTTTTTTCAATTTCTCGGCGGCGCAAAAAAACTCACTCGCCAGAGGCAGAACCATCAAATGTTTTGGCGAAATTCGCCGGGGCAATAACGGTTATGAAATTGTTCACCCTGAATACAAGCTTATCGACGACCAGGTGCAAACCATTGCGGTCGCCGAGACCCTGACCCCGGTTTATCCTTCCACCGAAGGGGTCAAGCAACTGACCTTACGCACCCTCACCGACCAAGCCCTGAACTACCTCAACCAAGGCATGTTGACCGAGTTATTCCCCGATGGCCTCTACCCCAATCAAATTAGCTTAAAAGAGGCGATTGCGTTTGTTCATCGTCCGCCACCCGATGCCCAAACCAGCCTGATTGAAGAGGGCAAACATCCGGCTCAGCAACGGCTGATTATCGAAGAATTGTTGGCCCATAACCTCAGTATGCTTAAGCTGCGCCAAAACAGTAACCATCATGATGCGGTCACCGTAGACGTTGATAACAGCCTCGAACAACGATTTTTGGCCTCGCTGCCATTTTCGCCCACCGGTGCTCAGTCTCGGGTGATGGCTGAAATTCGTCAAGATTTAACCCGTCCCATTCCAATGATGCGACTGGTGCAAGGCGATGTGGGTTCAGGCAAAACGCTGGTGGCAGCATTGGCGGCATTAACCGCCATTTCATCGGGTTTTCAGGTGGCATTAATGGCCCCCACCGAATTACTGGCCGAACAACACGCCAATAATTTTAACCAATGGTTTGAACCGCTCGACATTAAAGTCGCATGGCTAGCAGGCAAAACCAAAGGTAAAGCCCGCAAAGCGGCCATTGAAGTAATCAAAAACGGCGAAGCCCAAATGATAGTCGGCACCCACGCGTTGTTTCAGGAGTCGGTGGAATTTCATAAGCTGGCGATGATCATTATTGACGAGCAACATCGTTTTGGCGTTCACCAGCGCCTGACCCTCAGAGAGAAAGGGGTTTTTGACGGCTTCTATCCTCACCAGTTGGTGATGACCGCCACGCCAATTCCCAGAACCTTGGCGATGACCGCCTACGCTGATTTAGATGTCTCGGTTATCGACGAACTACCACCGGGCAGAACCCCTATCACCACCGTCGCCATGCCTGACACCCGTCGTGAAGACATCGTCAGCCGGGTACGTGAATCTTGCCTTAATGGCAAACGACAAGCCTATTGGGTCTGTACGCTGATAGAAGAATCCGAGGTACTTGAATGTCAGGCCGCTGAGGATACCGCCGAAGAGTTAAAAGCCATATTACCAGAACTGGCCATCGGTCTGGTGCATGGACGGATGAAAAGCGCCCAAAAGCAGGCAATCATGGCTGAGTTCAAAGCAGGCAATCTACATTTATTGGTCGCCACCACGGTGATTGAAGTAGGTGTTGATGTGCCCAATGCCAGCTTAATGGTGATTGAAAACCCAGAACGATTGGGACTGGCACAATTGCATCAGTTACGTGGCCGAGTTGGCCGAGGTTCGGTGGCTTCTCATTGTGTCTTGCTCTATCATGCGCCGTTGTCGAAAACCGCGAAAAAACGGCTCGGGGTATTAAGGCAGTCAAACGATGGTTTTGTCATTGCGCAAAAAGATTTGGAAATTAGGGGTCCTGGCGAGGTGCTTGGCACCAAACAAACCGGGCTGGCAGATTTAAAAATCGCCGATTTGGTTCGCGATGCGTCGCTGATACCGCAGGTTCAGCAGCTGGCGCACCATATGTGGACCCATTACCCAGAGCATTGTGAACGGATTATTGAACGTTGGATTGGCGATAAAGAGATTTATAGTCAAGCTTAAATTCCCCAACGCCCTTTCGCTGCCGCGACGGGGCGTTGGGGAATTTATGATTTTTAAAAGCCTGCGATGAAATGGCGTAGGGTGCGCACTGCGCACCATTAATATGGACTTACGACAAACCTACCATTCACACAACACCAGCCAATGATCTCACCGACTATTTTTGCTGGTCTTTTTACCCATCGCTACTTATCATAGTTGGTGGCTAAAACAGTCGCAAAAAATCATCAACCAAGGCAACCTAACCATGAAAGTTGAAAAATTTAAGCTCTATCACTATCCCGCAACACGCAGTGCCCGGGTCAAATGGATGTTACATGAAACTGTTGGTGATGACTTTGAGGTTGAGGTCATTCCTTTGTATGAGGCGGTTCAGTACCAGCCAGAATACCTCGCCAAAAACCCCAATCATGCAGTGCCACTGCTGGAGATGACCCTTGAAAACGGTGAATCTCAATCGATGCTAGAAAGTGGTGCGATGGTCGCTCTATTGGCCGATATCTTCCCCGACAAACAATTAGCACCAAGCACTGACAACCCGCTGCAACGGGCAGATTATCTGCATATGCTGCATTTTTCCGCCTCATGGATGGATATGATTTTATGGCAAATTCGGCTGCATAAAGATTTATTGCCACCAGCAGAACGCGACAGTAAAACGCTAAGTCGTTACTTAAAGAAATTTATCAATGAAATAGAGCTGCAACTTATCGTCCGGCTAGAAAAAACCGCGTTTATTTGTGGTGATCAGTTTTGTGCCGCAGACTGTATTGTCGCCCATAATGTGATGTGGGCACGGGGTTATGGCTTGTGCCAAGACCAGGTTTTCGGTCAATATTTGTCAAAAGTAACCAAAAGGCCCGCCTTTCTTAGCGCTTTTGCCGACGCCAAACAGTTTTCGCCACAGGTGCCAGAAGGCAGCAATTTAGATCAATTAGTAACGGGATGAGGAATGAAAATTAATTAAAACCCGAAACTTTCGATGGAATACAGTAGGGTGGTCACGTTTTTTCACTCACAAGGATGTGGGGGAAGGCGCTGTGCAGGAGCACAACAGCGTTTGTGCCCACGCGTGACCTAAGCCAAGCCTACCTATGCTATAGATGTTATCGATGCCAGTTAGGCAAAAAGTTAATCCTGATAAAATACTTAAGCTTTATCAGCACATAACCTGCCGACAACTGGCCTATCAGGGCTTTAACGCTAAACGGTTGTTTTTGAATATACATTTGCCAGAAGGCATGGTTGGTGAGGTTTTTGCTGTTCATTAGATGACGGTGTTTGGCGACAAACTGACGATTGCCTTCCACCGCCCGACCGCTGGTGGTCACCCGTTCAAGGCCATCATTGCGACTGAGGATATAACTCGGCTCACTGATACGTAAAGCATCACCATATTGCACCATTAGCCGGGTCCAGCCGTCGTAATCAATACGGGCAATCAGTTCGGTATCAAAACCATCGATGGCCAATAGTCGTTCACGCTTAACCAATACTTGCGTGGTAGCATGATTATAACTGAGCTGCTGTTCTAGGTTAAATACCATACCTTTGTCATCGGCCACCTGTTGACGCTGGCCAAAATCCCAAATCACGCTGCTACAGACAAACGCATAACGGTCATCATAGACCGCCATCAGTGAGGTAATTCTGCCCGGACAAAACTGGTCATCATCATCCAGTCCGGTAACAAATTCACCCTGGCACTGGTTAATCGCATGATTTCTCGCTGCGGCCACGCCTTTGCTGGTTTCATGACGAAAATATCGAATATTGTTATGTTCACTTTGATAATGCGCCAGCAAAGCCGGGGTATCGTCTGTAGAACCATCATCGACAATCACCAACTCAATATTGGCATAATCTTGGGCCAGCACAGAATCAATTGCCCGAGCCAGTATCGGCCCACGATTTTTACTCGGCATATAAACACTGACTAATGGCTCAGTTCTTAAAGGCTTAGTTTTCAAAGACGAGCCTAAAGGCGATCCTAAAGGCTTAGTTTGCTTAGTCATCTTGTAAACTCCTGCGAACATTTTTAAATACCACATCCCAGCTATAATGCTCGCGCATATGCTGGCGTGACTGAACACTCAGTCGCTGCCAATCGGCCTCATGGCGCAATAACGTGATCACGCCTTGGGCAAAGTCATTGGCGCTATCGGCCACCATTAAATGTTCGCCCGATTGCACCCTCATACCCTCAGCCCCGACGTTGGTTGTCACCGTGGGAATACCTCGATACAAGCCATTGACCACCTTAACCTTAATGCCACTGCCAAAACGCAATGGCGCGACAAATACCCGATGAGTCTGGTATAACACTTCTAGGTCATCAACAAAGCCCAATAAATCAATTTCAGGGGCTAACTGTAAGAGTTGCTTGGCCAGTGCCTCAGAATGCTTGCCAACCACGGTAAAACTCGCCTCAGGACAAGCTTGTTTGATCAACGGCCAGCTATCACGCAAAAACCACAGCAGACCATCCACGTTTGCTTCCCAGGTCAGGGTGCCAATAAACAATAGCTTCATCTGAGTGTGCTGATAGTCGATGGCCGGTAAGCTCAGGTTTTCTTCGTCACCCAGATGGTACGTATCCAAAAAATGATGGTTGGGTGAGCCCGCATCCGCCAATGCTTGCTGATCATTCGGCGCGGCCAATACCCGATGCACCCGACTGCACATCGCCACTTCATAACGGCGAATACGGCTTGCTTCAAAATACAACAGCGCTTTTTTAATCGGGTTGCGGGTTTGCACCGCCATTCTTTGCCAAATGACAAACTCAGCATTGTGTTGATGCACCACCACCCGGCCCTGGTAATCATCAGGTATATACTGATACATCAAGTAATGGTCGACAAAAATCAATTCAAAATCCACCGCCATGGCCGCAATTGTCGCCGCAAATTCACGGCTTTTATTTCGGTAGATGGTCAACGGTAAACCTGCCATACAGCTTTTGGCAAAGTTCATCGGCGTACGTGGAATATTCAGCGGATAGGTCACCGCATTACCAAGCAGTGCAGTGTCATTAAATTCAGCGAGGTTATTTTCATCCTCTGCGCTTTTAAGCAAACACGCCAAGGTCAGTTGGTATTCACGAGTGAGCAATTCCACCAGTTTAAAGCTTTTGATCACCCCACCACTGATGGGTGGGTAAGGCAATTGCGGGGTCAAAAAGAGAATTTTCATGATGCTTTGGTGTCACCTGCCACCGCAAAGTAATTCAGTAAATCGTCAGCCATAAAAAACGCTTCTTTGTGGTAACGGTTAAAACTTTGTGTGGTACATCTATCAACGCATTGTGCCAGCTTATCCAGTGACCAGCACACACAAGCATAACCTTGTGATTCAACGAATTGGGCCAAGTCCTGTTGATGTCGGTCAATTCTGGCCAAATTAGGCACCAACACCACCACCTTACCCGCTTCAAGTAATTCAAACACGGTCGCCGCGCCACCATGAGTGATCACCAAATCAGCCTGGTCAACCAAATCTTCAAATTGATCAGACAAACGGATAAACGGGTGGGCACTCGGCTGATATTCACCTGAGGCAATTTGGCAAGTGATGGTATGTTCATTATTCGAGAGTTGTTGATCAACCGCGGTGATCAAAGCGTCAAATGGGCTGGTGCCAACGGTAACCAAAATATTCATAAACGACCACAATACTCGGCTTTGGGATATAACGATTGCAATTGGATATTTTGAATCAGAAAACGGTGGGCAATGTTAGCCATGATACGTCCCGTCACTGAACGGGTTTGAAAACGGCAGAAGGTTTCTAAGAAAACGGTTTTAACCCCCGCCAGGCGGAATAACACCATCGGTATGATGCATAGGCTGGGGCCGGTCGAGAGCACACCCAGCACTTTATAACGTCGGCTAAGAATCAAGGTATGGCAAAGAATCTTCACTAAGGTGGGCAGAAAAAATAACACACTGTGTAATCGACTGGTTTTGCTGCGCAGATCATCCGCTTCAAAATGGGCTAATCCGCCCGGCAAAGGTCCTGCGCCTAAAGAGACGAAGTCAGGTAGGTGGTTTGGGATAGTCTCGGAATTAGGGGATGAACTGCTGGCTGAGTGTAAGTACGCCAGCAAACGTTTCATCTCAGTTTTATGACCGCCAGCACCATAGATCAGCAGCAGTACTTGGGGTTTATCTGGTCGTTTGACTGACATAAATGGCGTATCAACCGCCACTCACCGATTTAGTGACACTTTTGAGCGGCTCAACTTTGGCCAGAGTGGTCTTTTCGGTATCATCTAACAACTCAGTAATCACTGGTTCAATTCTTTTCGCCGTACTCGCTTGCGCTTCATGATTGACCACCGAACGGGTTTGTACCGGGCTGCTATTGTTCGAATTAACCTTCAATGGTTGAATATTGTCGTTATTACGAATTAATTTTTCATGTTCCAGTTCAGCTTCGAGCATGGCAATACGTTGAATAAGACGTTCCATATCCACTCGGGTTTTGACTCTTTCGGTGTCATTGATCAACAACTTAATCAAAATCGCACCAATGCCCAAAAGTACCGGGATAATCGGTGGATAGCCAATGCCAAGGTAATGACCAATTAAATCATTCAATGACGGAAATAAACTATAGACAACAATAAAAGCGGCAACAAGCAACCAACGAATGCCATCTTTTGACACCATATGATCACGACGTACCAACAAGAAAATAATGCTACCAATCACTAAACCAATGAAGGTGCTGATAATTTGGGGATTAGACAAAACTTAATATCCTAATAAAATCGTTTCTGATAACGAACATCTTTAAGCGGCACCGCTTTGGTTAAACAAACCAATGCCGTGGTGAGCATATAATAGGCCACTTTAAACCACGAACTAAAAATTCGTGACTTGCCATTGGTTCGCTCGTTCATCTGAACGTTAACTTCTTTAATACTCAAATTTAATGAGCGCAACAACAATAAAACGCCCAAATCTTGAAACTCTAACATGGTCGCTTCTTTGGCTGACAATGCGCGAATAGCAGCAAAATTATACCAGCGAAAGCCGGAAGTAATATCCTGAACCGCAATCCCCGAGATTGAACGAAAAGACTGCCAAGCAATATGGCGCAAAATGGTGCCACGACTAATACACGACCCCACCACCACATCAGTTTCGGACTTTGCCGTTTCAACCAAAGCCGCTATTTCTTCTGGTAAATGTTGACCATCAGCATCTAGGGTGATCACATTTTGATAACCTCGGTTATAAGCATAGCGGATCCCAGTTTGAGTCGCTTTCCAGGCACCAAGCGCACGTAAATGAGGCAATACTAATGCGCCATTTTCCCGTGCAATCGCAGCGGTTTTATCCGTACTGCAATCATCAATGACAACGACATCAAAATCATAACGCTGGCGAATATCTGCAATTAACGCACCAATCGTTGTTTCTTCATCTTGTGCTGGAATCACAACCAATGTATTACAATCAACCAAACCCTTACCTTTCTACCTTCAATGACTTGTTTTTTACCAATTAAATAACTGCCTTTAATTTAACCTGCCTATTATAAACAAATATTGACCATACGCTAGTTTATTTATTGTAGCGACCCAGTGTGATGAGGTTTATTCTTCATATCCTTGCGGGTTACTACTTTGCCACCGCCAAGTGTCTTGGAGCATTTGTTCCATGCCTCGTTCAGCCTGCCATCCCAGTAACTGTTTGGCCAATCCGGCATCAGCATAAACGGTGGCCAAATCCCCCTCGCGACGAGGCATTATTTTATAAGGAACCTCACACCCGCTGATCTGGGCAAATTGTTTGACAATCTCCAATACCGAGGTGCCATTGCCTGTGCCAAGGTTAATCGCTTCGCAACCATTGATGTTATCTAATGCATCCAACGCCTTTAAATGACCTAGGGCCAAATCAACCACATGAATATAATCTCTGACCCCAGTGCCATCAGGGGTATCGTAGTCATCACCAAAAACGTTTAATTGTGGCAAACGACCCACCGCCACCTGAGCAACATAAGGCAACAAGTTATTCGGAATACCATTAGGGTTTTCGCCCATAGTACCAGATTTATGGGCACCAATCGGGTTAAAATAACGCAACAGAATCACTTTGAATTGTTCGTCACTTTTGGCCACATCCTGCAACATTTGTTCGAACATTAACTTG
>JBLGCB010000071.1:0-21432 GCA_047617105.1 Phenylobacterium sp.
GCGGGTGTGTAACAATAACCATATGTTTACCAACAACCATTGTTTAGACAATGAAAGCAGATTGCAAAACACTGAAATTTGGTTTAACTATCAGCGCACCACTTGTGGTGGCTCAACCGACTCAGGCACCATTAAAGTGACTGGAAAAGATTTGCTTAAAACCGATGCTAACCTAGATTACTCTTTGTTTACCGTCAATGATTTTAGCAACATTGCCAGCTTTGGTAACTTTGGTTTAGACCCAAGAGCACCTGAATTAAATGAAATCATCTATATCGCCCAACATGGCGCAGGTAATCGTAAAGAACTGTCGATTGAAAGTGATCAAAATGAAGGCAACTTGTGTCGAATTGACTCGCCAAGCATTGGCGGCAGAGACGCAGGTTATCTTTGTGATACTACCGGTGGTTCTTCGGGTTCTCCGGTATTGGCTGGCAGCACTAATCAAGTTATCGCTTTACACCACTTTGGTGGTTGTGAAAACGCCGGTGTCCGAATTGATAAAATCTGGCCACAAGTGTCTGATTTCTTCGGTGGTGTGGTGCCACAAGGCGATGGCGGCACGACTTTGCCAAATCAAGCACCTGTTGCCGAAATGTCATTTAGCTGTACTGAGTTAAGTTGTACTTTTGATGGTTCTGGTTCAAGTGATGTTGACGGTACTATTGGTGGTTACTCATGGAACATTAATGGCACTGCTGCCAGCGGTCAAACGGCCAACCATACCTTTGCCAGCGCGGGTTCTTACAGTGTTTCTTTAACTGTGACTGATAATGATAATGCCACCAATACTCAAACCCAAACGGTTGCGGTAAGTGATAGCCATTCGACCAACGAATTGCAATCCGGTGTGCCAATCAATAATCAAGCCGGTGCTAAAGACGCAGAAGCGGATTATTTCATCAACACCACAGCCAATGACAGTGAAGTGGTGATTAGCATGAGTGGCGGTACGGGTGATGCTGATCTTTACGTTAAAAAAGGCGGCATTCCAACCAAAACAAGTTATGACTGTCGTCCATATGAAACTGGCAATAACGAAACTTGTACTGTCACTGTTGGTACACCAGGTACTGTTAACGTTAAATTGATTGGTTACAGCGCCTATAGTGGTGTGAGCTTGGTGGCGACAGCAACCAGTGATGGCGGACCAACCAATGACTTCCCACAAACGGGCATTAGTGGTACTAGCGGAGACTGGGCACGTTATATCTATACTGTACCAGCAGGTGTTAGCACCATTAATGTCAGCACCACAGGTGGTTCAGGTGATAGTGACTTGTATGTGAAAAATGGTGCTGAGCCAACGACTTCTGCTTATGATTGTCGTCCGTATGCATCTGGTAATGAAGAAAGCTGTTCAGTCGCGGTGTCTGCCGGTGAGGTTGTTCATATCGGTTTACGTGCATATTACACCTATTCAGGTGTGACCTTGGATGTGAAGTAATCGGTTGTCGTTATTGATAGTTGTTATTGATAGTCGTTATTGATAGCTGTAATCGATAGTTTTACCTGTATGTGGATGCTGTGATGGGCCTATTCACACGCAGGTAAACTGATTAAATCGCGGCCTTAGGGCCGCGTTTTATATTTTCTTCATTTGCTGTTAATTTTGTTAATATTCAGCCTGAACCCACCAATTAAACCACCATGAAAGCGCTTTTAAGTTCGGTTGAATAATTTTCAGGTTGGTCAAACCTAGTCATTATCTACTTGATTAAACTCAATATTGTCTTTTGTTGTTTACAGAATACTGGCTATGAAACAAGCGAATAACATATTAGCCAATAATCTAGTGTGGACATTGATAAAAAAGCGACTAAACTAACCCCTGGTAACATAACCAAACAGACTGTTAACAAAAATAAACAGCTGAATATTCTTTATGGTAGTGCGCAATATAGCAAACACCATGAAGATATAAACAACAAAAATCTAATTTAGGAATAATAATAATGTTCAAATATGCATTAACCGCACTGGCAACCACTGCCGCACTTTCTGCTTCAGTACTTGCAACCTCAGTACAAGCTGCACCCGCTTTTACCGGCAAAAACGTCAACACCAATCCAAACCCAATGGTTATCGCCGATACGGTGAGCCAAATCAGAACGTTGGCACCGCTAACGTCTGTGGCTGGTGGTGACAGTTCAAACCAAATGAAAGTTAAACAAGCAGGCGCGGTCTTTATTAAAGTCCATTTCAGCTACTTTAACTTGCCACAAGGCGCTTATGTCACAGTATCTGATTTGTCTGGCAATGAAAGTTATCGTTACGATGGCTCCGACCATCAAAAAGCCACTTATAACACTGCCTCTGGTGAGAATGGTTTAACCCAGTTCTCAGCGATGTCGGTATTTGGTGATACTGCTGTGGTTCGTCTAGTGATGCCAGAAGGTTCGGTGTGGCAGAAACAGCACGGCATTAAAGTAGACCGTTTCCATGCCGGTAGCTCAGATGAAATGCTGGCCAATAAAGGGATGGAACAATCTATCGTCTCTGAACAGTTTTCAACTTGTGGTGTTAACGAACGTACTGACGTTGCTTGCTGGCAGTCAAGCCACCCGACTGAATATGAGCGTACTCGTCCGGTAGCGCGTTTGTTAATGGCTGGTTCTGGTTTGTGTACTGGCTGGCGTGTGGGTAATGATAACCACATGTTTACCAATAACCATTGTTTAGACAATGCAAGCACATTGCAAGACACTGAAGTTTGGTTCAACTACCAAGCGGATGCATGTAATGGTTCGGTGAATAACGCAACTGTGATTAAGGTTACCGGTAAAGACTTATTGAAAACCGATTACGACCTCGATTACTCGCTGTTTACCGTCAACGGTTTTGCCAACATTGCCAGTTTTGGTAACTTTGGTTTACATACCGCAGCGCCAACTTTGGGTGAACTGATTTATATTCCTCAACATGGTTCAGGTAATCCTAAAGAGTTGTCTATCGACAGTGACCAAAATGCCAATGGCAAATGCCAGATTGATGTCGCCAGTGCCACAGGCCGCGCCGCGGGTACTGATACTGGTTACTTCTGTGACACCATCGGTGGTTCATCAGGTTCACCAGTACTGGCCAGCAGCGACAACAAAGTGGTGGCATTACATCACTTTGGTGGCTGTGAAAACCAAGGGGTGAGAATTGATAAAATCTGGCCGCAAGTGTCGACTTATTTTGGTGGTGTAGTACCAGATGGTGACGGTGGCAGTCCAACACCACAGCCTCCAGTGGCACAAGCAACCGTGAGCTGTACTAACTTAAGCTGTAGCTTTGATGGTACTGGTTCATCAGATGTTGATGGTTCAATTGTTTCTTACGCTTGGAGCTTAGGAGATAGCACGACTGCTAATGGCGCAACTGCTTCACATAGCTATGGTAGTGCCGGTTCTTACACGGTTTCTTTGACGGTCACTGATAATGATGGTTCAACCAATACCCAATCTCAAACCGTTGCAGTGGCCGATGGCAACTCTACCGGTGAATTGCAATCAGGTGTTGCGGTCACTGGTTTAGCCGATGTTAAAGATGGCGAAGCGGATTACTACATCAACACCACAGACAATAACAGCACGGTGGTCGTGACCATCAGTGGTGGTTCTGGTGATGCTGATTTGTACGTGAAAAACGGTGGTGTGCCAAGCAAGAGCAGTTACGATTGTCGTCCATATAAAGCAGGCAACAGCGAAACGTGTACAGTGCAAGTGGGTACCCCGGGTACTGTTAATGTTAAGCTTATCGCTTACTCAGCTTATGATGGTGTAAGCTTGCTGGCCACAGCGACGACTGTTACAGACCCTGGTAACGACTTCCCACAAACGGGCATTAGCGGTGCGACAGGTGACTGGGCGCGTTATACTTATACGGTGCCAGCAGGTGTAAGCTCTGTGACTGTGACCACTTCAGGTGGTACTGGTGATGCGGATTTGTATACTAGAAATGGCGCTGAACCAACCACTTCTGATTATGACTGTCGTCCATATGCTGGTGGCAACAGCGAAAACTGTACTGCCACAGTGACCAGTGGTGATGTGGTGCATATTGGATTGCGTGCATACAGTGCGTTCTCTGGTGTGACTTTAGACGTTAACTAAAAACGCCTTCTCGGCGTGAATGGGGTGGCAAGGATGCCGCCCTGTTTTACTCCTTTGCTTTACCCATCCAAAACTCAGACCATACGTCCGCCTTATTTCTCTTTATTTTTTCCCCATTCTAACTGGTCAAAAATGGCCATCAGCCACGGTCTACTGGTCGATTTCAACCAAACCGTCATCGTTAACAAAACGGTAAAAAATGAGCTCCGTGACATTGACCATCAATATTAGCCACTTCTTTGCTATGTTTGGCTGTTTCTAGCCAATACCACCCATTTTGTGAACTTGGTACGAACAGTGCTAAGTTTTAGTGACTTGGGGATGAAAAATTTAAGGCTTAGAATATGTATGTGCAACAACAAAATGCTAAAAAGAATAAAAGTAGAAGTCATGTTGCTATACAGAAAAAAGGTAATAAGCAAGGTTTGAATTTCGTGGATAACCGCCCACAAGCCATTGCTCAAAGAAAACTGCAAGAAATGGCCAATAATAGCCCTCGTGAACATCCAATCATTCAGAAACAAGACAACAATACCGGACTACCTGACAATTTAAAAGCGGGTATGGAAAACCTCTCGGGGATGAGTCTTGATCACGTCAAGGTCCATCGTAACTCAGCCAAACCTGCGGCTGTTCAGGCCCATGCTTATGCCCAGGGCAGTGATATTCATCTGGCCAGTGGACAGGAAAGTCATTTGCCCCATGAGTTGGGGCATGTGGTGCAGCAGGCCCAGGGTCGGGTTCAGCCGACAACTTCTGTTGATGGGGTGGCGGTTAATGATAATGCTGGGTTGGAGGATGAAGCGACGGCGATGGGGGCAAAGGCGTTGCAGCGGGCGAGTGTTGACGGTGGCCAGAATGTGCGACCTGATCAGCGCCTACCAACGCAACCAGTGACTCAATACAAGCTGGAAATAACCGATAAGGAAAAATTAGGCGAATTGTATCAAGCGCTTGTTGAGTTTGGTGATGAACTGAAAAAAGTGCAGACGGAGAAATCAAAACCAAAAATAGACACACCATTGATCAAGGAACAAATCATAAAAGGGCTTGGGTTACTTGAAGGTAGCAAGGTTGATTATGGAGAAATTAACCCCGAAGACTCACAACATATAGCGGTGTTATATTTTAATATCCGTAAACAATTGGGATTAACGCCAGACGAAGCCGCCGAGAAAGAACAAGTTGAACAGGTAAAACAAGATAAGCAGGAAGAGGCATATAAAGACCTGAAAAAAGAAACTGGAAATGAGTCCGAAACTTATATCACTGCGATACTTGGCGCGGGTGCATCAGCGGCCTATTATCTAGAAAGTAACAAAGGCAGTTATGATAAATCAAAGACCATTGTCATAGGGGAGTTACAACCGTGGGCTGGACAAAGAGGGACTGATGGCGCAGATGGTAAACCAATGCATGTTAATCATCCTATGCATATGATATCAACGGACCGATCGAAAATGAATTCAGGCAATGAAAAACTGGCCACTAGAGCAGAGTTCTCGAAGGATATTCAACAAGGATTAGAACAAAACGTTGCTAAGATGGTTAAGGCTCGTGTTACCAAGGTCAATAAACCAAAGGATTCAGAAACGTTTTACACAATAGAAGCAGGGGGCGTTATTTATTTTGCTCAGCATGTAGTGGTGGCTATGGGCACGGGTAAGCACATCGAGTCCGCAGATAAAAAGACAGTTAATGATGCATTTTTTGCAGAAGATAAAGAACAATTAGATCAAAAACCAGATCTGCAACAAGATACAAAACCGATACCAAGAGTCATGAATCTGGATGAATTTCAGCATAATGCAACACGCATAGCTGACAAAGGGGCGCAGACCGTTTTTATTAGCGGTGGTAATGCAGCCATTGATGCGGTCACCAGAATTATTCGTGAAAATGAAACAAACAAACACCCACCAATAAAGTTGATATGGGCACAAGGTAGCAGGGGGGCTGCTTTTCTGACTGGAACTGATAATGAAGAAACAAGGGATAAATACAAGAGCCACTTGGACAACGATGAAGCGGCATTTAAGGCTCGTACGGGAAAAGTAACTAAAAAAGGTGATAAAGTCGAAATAGAAAGAACAGTGCCAGAAGGAGAAGACAAAAAAACATATTTGGCTGATTACTATGTTCATGGACAAGGTCAGGATGCTGGATCAATCATGGATTTGTTCACCGCAGGTGAGCAAGATCAACCCCAGCGGAATGATTTCGTAAACTCACTGACACCGACAGAAGATCCCAATAGAAACTTTGATGAGCATTTAGTTGCTGGCGAAGATAATGAATATAAAGATCTCAAGACGATTAGTGGCTATGAATTACCTAAAGATGAAAGCTCTAAACACTCCTTGAAATTTATTGGTGCTACTGCATCAAAGCTGGCTGATGCCAGGGCTGGCTCGGCGAATAGGGAACTTGACAAACTCAAGAAGGTGGAGGTGCTGAATAAAACACAAGAGGAGAGGATTAAAGTGTTGACGGTGCTGAGCAAGGAGCCAGAGGATATGAAAAGGGGCATTAATTATTTGCCGCAAAACGTGCTTAGCCAGGAACAGTTGGCACCAGTGCGAGCGGCACAAGAGTCGCAGGCAGGGTTTATGCCAAAATATATCGGCGAAGAAGCGAATTTCGCTGTAGACAACAAAACAGCAATACGTATCCACATCTTGCTGAAATATCCAGACATTGAACCTGAAACCGCCGATATCTGTGCGCAAATCATCGTGGGTGAACGCCTCCCCGACGAGAAGTTCAAAAAAATGTATCCTAATTTGGTGGGACCAATACCAAACCCTAGTGAAACCCAGGTGCGAGAAAATGCAGTCACCTTCTCTGCAGCGGTCAAGGCATGGCTAGCTGAAATAGAACAAGAAGGTCGCTAGAAAAAGTAGGCGCGGGGTCTAGGATGTTGAACCTCCTAAGACTCTCCTTCTTGCTTTACCCACCCAAAGCACTGATAATACCCCGCCTTATTTGTCGTCATGACAACATAACCAGTTAAAACCAAGCCAAATCGAAAAAGAGGATAGAGGGATGCGTGTACTAAGGGTTTGCCTGCTCAGAATGTTGTGGGTATTGTTATTAAGCGGTTTCATCGCGACTGCTACAGCCAAAGACAAAAAGCCGCCAACCAGTGCGGCACAAATCAGCGTCGAAGATTTTGTTCAACAGCCTGGGGTGAAAGATGTGCAAATTTCACCCGACGGCAAACACCTCGCATTAGTCTATAAGCAAAGCGGCGAATATTTGTTGCTGATTTTGGATGCCAAAACTCGTCAGTCGGTCGGCGCTTATCAAGTTAAAGGCGATAATAAAGCGGTTGGTAAGATTTACTGGGTCAACAATGAACGCTTGGTGTATTCGGTGGTCGCAAGCCGTTCGTGGAATAAAGAAGTCTATGAAAATGGCGAGTTATTTGCGGTCAATATCGACGGCAAGTTGCACAATGTGATTTTTGGCAGAAACTCTGGCCAGAATTTACCGGGCAGCGGGGTGAGAAAGATATCAGGGGAATATGGTTACAATACCATTTTAGACTTGTTAGCGGATGATGATAAACACATCTTGCTGGCATTTTATCCTTGGCGTGTTCGTGGCCGTTCTTTGCGGGTTAGTCGGATTGCCAAACCAATTATTTATAAGTTAAATGTTTATAATGGTAAAAAATCAAGACAAGGTTATTTACCGGTGCCACTGGCGGATGCCATTGTTGATAATAACGGTCAGGTACGTTTTTCTACCGCCGTGAACGATGATGATAAGCAAGTGATTTGGTATAAAGACCAGCCAGAAGACGATTGGCAGAAGTGGACTTTAAAAGGGTTTAGCGGTAACCGAGTGACACCACTGAGCTTTACCGCGGATAATCGTCAGGTGTATTTGTTAGGTGATGTTGGCAACGGCACCCGGGCGTTGCATTTATTTAATCTCAAAGATAAGTCGATTAAAAAAGTGGTTCATGATGAACAGGTGGATGTGTCGAGCTTGATATATGATTTTGATGGGCGACAGATTGTCGCGGTTGGCACCGAATTGGCGCTGCCTTTATATCGTTATATCGACAGTAAAGATGATAAAGCCCGGTTACATCAAACCATGTTGAAGAAATTTGCTGGTTTTAATGTCAAACTCATCAGCGCCAGTAAAGATGGCGAAACCGTGGTGGTTTTTGTTCATTCAGACAAACACCCGGGCAGTTATTTGTTATACAGCAAAAAAACGCAACAGATGGCCTTTATCATTGCCAGACGGCAGTGGATTGATTTGGAGTTAATGGCCCCGACTGAGTCCCTGACCTTTAATACCCGCGATGATGCCACCATTTATGGTTATTTGACCAAACCTCTAACTAAAGACTTACCAGCAAAAACCGCGAAAAAAGCGCTGCCATTAGTGGTATTGCCTCATGGTGGGCCGCACGGGGTGAGAGATTACTGGCGATTTGATTGGCGGGTGCAGCTACTGGCCAGCCGAGGATATGCAGTATTGCAGCTGAATTATCGGGGCAGCGGCGGTTTTGGTTATGACTATGAAAACATCGGTAAGCGAAAATGGGGCACTTTGATGCAAGACGATTTGACCGATGCCACCCAAGCAATGATAAGCCAAGGCATTGCCGATCCTAAGCGTATTTGCCTATTTGGTGCCAGTTATGGCGGTTATGCGGCATTGATGGGCGCGGTCAGAGAGCCTGATTTGTATCAATGCGTGATTGGCTCTGCTGGAGTGTATAGTCTGCCGATGATGTTTGAAGAAGGTGATATTCAAAAAAGGGATAATGGTTTGGTGTATTTAAAGGAAGTGCTCGGCGAAGATCAGGCCGATTTAAAGCGCCGTTCACCCGCGTATAATGTTGATAAAATCAAAGCCAAGGTCTTGCTGATCCACGGTGCTCAGGATGAACGTGCACCGATGGCACAGGTCGAGTTTTTAATGGCCGCGTTTGATAAGATTGGCAAAAAATACCAGTGGCTTGAGATTGAAGATGAAGCCCATGGTTACGACGATGAGCAAAATCGGCTTAAGGTGTATGACGAGGTGTTGGCGTTTTTGCAGGCGCATATTGGTCAGTGATTTACTGCTCTTGCCACTACTCTAGCCAAAGGTCCTTATCAACAATAGCACCAAAATGCTGGATAACCTGCCTGGCAGTACGGTGACCCGCACGAGCGGCATCCTGGGGGCTGGAATTAGTGCTGGCACCAGTCAGTCGCTGGGCCAGATAACCCGCTGCAAAAGCATCACCAGCGGCGCAAGTATCGACAATGGTTGAGACTTTTTCGCTGGCGACACTGATCACCTCACCTTTGGTCAGGATAATACAAGGCGCTGCGCCTTGTTTGATCACACTCTCGGCACAGGGCAGTTGTTGAACCCGTGTGATCAGCGCATCCACTGAGGCATCACCGTAAACCGCCATTTCATCGTCATCAGTTAAAAAGGCCATATCGGCCAACTGCATCACCTGGCGATAATAAATCAGAGCATTGGAATGCCCCCATAGCTTCACACGATAATTATTATCAAAAATCACCTTACCGCCATTGGCTTTAAACTGGGTTAATAATACCAGTAGCTGGTCTTTATCCTCATCTGGCAATATCGCCAAACTAATACCACTGAAATAAAAGTAATTACACTGACCAAGCATCTTTTCTAATGGCGTTTGCCCTTGGCGAAAATAATCGCGAGCGGCACTATTATCTCGATCGTAACTAAAATGACGTTCGCCATGGTCATCGGTTTCAATGTGATAACTGCCAAGGGTTTTATCGGCCATGGCCAATACCAAACTGGTATCAATGCCTTCACTTTGCCATTGTGCGACCAACTGCTCACTGGCGCTATCGCAACCAACCCCGGTGGCATAATACACGGTGAAGGCGTTATCCTGGTTCAGTCTGGCCAAATACAACGCGGTATTGAGGGTATCACCACCAAAACGCAGCGTGGCCTTGCTGTTGCTGGTATTGGTGGCTGATTTTTGATGGGTTTCCAGCATACATTCACCAAAAAAACAGATTTTAATGGTGCTGTTAATCATGGCTTTCGATGCTTTCACGTTCGGCGGCTAAAACCGCCAGTGCTTGTTCATCGGTGACCTGACATTGCGGTGTTATCATCGTGACCAAAACGGCAAAACAGCTCGATACCAGTAGTGATGGTATCACCGGATTACCCCAGTAAGCGTTCCAGTCGGGCACTAGGCTGATGGATAAAGCGGTGACTGATGCGGATGCTAATGCCGCGATAGCGCCTTGCCAGTTAAATCTTGGCCAGAATCGACCGAGCAAACCACAGACGCATAAACCTGACATCAAGATAGCAATCATCTTGGTGATATAACTGATGATATCGTCCGACAGCAGGGCAAAACTCAGTGCCAAATCAATGGTCAGTACCAGACTCCATCTAGACAAGCTGATGATCTGCTCGGGGTCGGGCATTTTGCCACGCACCAGTTTAAACAGGTCTCTTAACAATACACTGACCGCGGCAATGGCGTCAGAGCTGGCGCTTGACATGGTGGCCGAGATACCCGCAATAATGATGAGTCCACCTAAGCCTACGGGCATGATATTTAAGGCTATATGGGGGAAAGCGTAAGCGGCGTTTTGTAAAGTGTCAGTGGTGGCAAAGGCTGACATGCCGATAACCGCCGGAATACAGGAGAAACCCAAATATAAAATGCCGGAGATCACAAAGGATTTGCGGATTGAGCTGACATCTTTGCCTGAATAAATCCGCTGTCTAAACGAAGGGGTGGCCAATATACCCACCAATATCACCAGCACCAGTGATACTGCTGGCAGCACGCCGAGTTTGTCTACCGCAAACCAAGAAGTGTTTTCGACTGGTTGTGCGGCCAACATCATATCCCAACCACCGACATAATCGACGCTAAACAGCGCCATTAAAATAAAGCCAGTAAATAAAATGAGTGCCTGAATCGAGTCGGTCCAGACTACGGCGGTATAACCGCCAATCACCACATAAAGCAAAAAGCTCATCGCGATAATGATTTTGGCCCAGGTGATATCAATGCCCGTTAACCACGATAAATACATGCCACCGCCGATGATATGCGCGCCCAACCAGCCGATGCTGGCGGTAAAGATGATCACCGCAATCAGGTTTTTGATCAAGGGTTTGGCCCCGACATAAAAGGCCAGTTCTTCGCTCATGGTCATAAACTGATGGCGTCGAACCGGGGCGAATATCCACGCCAACAGTAAAATACCGATTGAACCACCGATGCCATAAAGCGTGCCCGCCCAGCCAGATTGATAGGCAAAACCGACCGCGCCCATCGACGAACCGGTGACGACCATAGTGGCCACGGTGGTGCCGAGGGTCAGCAACAAAGGCAGGCTACGACCACCCAATAAAAAGTCTTCACCTGATTTGTTTTTTCGTGAAACAAACCAGCCAATCGCCGTCATCACTAGCAGATAGGCCGCAAACATCAGGATAAATGTGGTATTCATGTTGTTATGCCCTTTTGTTTAGTAACTGTTCAGAGTGCTTAGATTTCGCTTCAGAACAAGGCATTTTCGCACGGAAAATAGGCGCATATAAGTCATATGCAACTGTTTGAGTACGAAAATAACGCCGTTATGGTGCGAAAGATGAGTGCGCTGGATAGTTACATAGGGGCCTTATAACACCTCACGTCGACTTCAACTTTACAGTCAACCACTAAGTCGGCCACCATACAAATTCGTGCTGGTGGATGGTCGCCAAAAAATTGCTTAAACACTTTATTAAACGACTGAAAATAGCGTGAGTCGGTTAATACTACGGTGACATGCACCACGTCTGCTGCGCTATAACCCGCCTCTTGCATGATGTTAAAGCAGTTCTCTATGGCCAAAGTCGATTGCTCTACGATGCCACCTTCTACCACTTCTCCATCACGCATCGGGGTTTGTCCAGATACCATTAACCAACCGCCTGCTTCAACGGCGCGGGAGAAGGGTAAATGTTGTCCACCAGTGCCAGTGCCACCGTCTGTACCAAATCGTTTAATCATTATTTTCCTCTATTTTTGAATGGTAATTTTTTAAGAAACGTCCTGCTCTGGTCATTTTGGCTGAACTTTGGCGCTCAAAGCTCAGTTGACCATTAACCCATACTTGAACAATACCCCGAGCCGGGGCAGTGGGGTTGAGGTAATCTGCTTCGTCGTTAACCGTGAGCGGGTCAAATAATACTAAGTCTGCAAAATAGTCTGGCCGGATGTAACCACGCTTGTTTAATGTAAAGGTGTCGGCTGATGCGCCGGTCATTTTGTGCACCGCCTGAGCCAAGCTAAACAGCTGTTTATCTCGGGCATAATGACCCAATACCCGGGGAAAAGTGCCCCAGAGCCGGGGATGCGGATGAGGGTCGCAGGGTAAGCCGTCAGAGCCAATCATGCTGTTATCATGGCGCAAAATTGCTTCAACGTCGTTGTTGTCCATGCAGTGATACACCGCACCAGCAGGCTGTAATTTCTTCGCCGCGTCAATTAACGACATTTGCCATAAGTCGGCGATTTGCTGCAACGGTTGCCCCGCCACTTGTGGGTGTGGGTCAGACCAGGTAATAAAAATTTCAAACTCGTCGGTGACCTGAGCCAAATCCAAGGTGCTTGAGCTGGCGCTATAGGGATAACAATCACAGGGCACATCAGCGGCGGCTAAATGGGCCAAAATTTCAGTCGAGCGGCCCCAATTGGCGGTGCCTGCGCATTTTAAATGAGAAATCACTACCGGGGTATTGGTCGCCTGGCCCAAATCAAAGGCTTCGCTCATGGCATCTAATATGCCATCAAATTCGGTTCTTAAATGGGTGGTATAAATGCCGTTAAAGGGTGCCAATTGTTCAGCCAGCGCTTGTAGTTCAGCAGCGGGTGCCGCGTTGGCATTGGCATACGCCAATCCAGAACTCAAACCCTTTGCCCCTTGTTCTAAGGCCCGCGTTAATGCTTCACGCATGGCGGCAATTTCACTGGCGCTGGCGGGTTGGTCTAAGTTTGTCATCGCTTGTGCTCTGAGCGCGGTATGGCCAATCAGTGCGGCGACATTAATGGCTGGTTGAGCCTGATTATAAGCATCGACATAAGCACCGAAGCTGGCAAACTTAAATTCATCCTGGCGGCCTAACAGGTTTAATGGGTCAGGTGGGTTTTGATCAAGGGTTAACGGACTGGCGCTGATGCCACAATTGCCGACAATCACACTGGTCACGCCCTGGCTAATTTTAGATAACATCTCGGGATTGCGGATCACTTCAATATCGTCATGAGTGTGCACGTCGATAAAACCCGGTGCCAGTGCCAATGCGCTGCCATCGATGATTTGGTCGGCACTAAGATTGAGCGCCTCGCCAATCGCGATAATTTTATCGCCGCTAATGGCCACATCTTGTGGTGCTGTTGGTGTTACGCCCGAGCCATCGTAAACGGTGACGTTTTTAATCAGAATATCTGCCATCAGTTGATTAGTCTCCCAACGGCAAGCGTTTGCTGGTTTTGTCTGGCTGTTGGTGTTGATCCCGGTGTTGGTCCCTGTGCTGATCTAAGTGCAACTTGAGGCGACGTAATTTTTCGCGAGATTTGCGTTGGTTTTTCACTGCGACTTCGCTGACTAGGGTATCAATGGCTGCGAGCATGGCATAACGTGAGGCACTGGGATTAAAGATATAATCGGCTTCTTGGGTGGCGATGGGCAAGTGAACATCGGCCAGTTCGGCCAATTCACCTTCAGGACAAATGGCCACCACAATCGCGCCATAATCTTTGGCGATACGGGCACTTTGTTGAACATCTGGACTGACGCCGCCTAAAGACAAACACAATACCACGTCACCTTTGTCTATGGTGGCGGCGGTCATACGCATTAACATCGGGTCTGAATAGGCGTTACTTTTGACTTCTAATCTGAACAGGCGGTAGTGACATTCTTGGGCCAACATGGTACTGCCGCCGCCGACGCCAAAGATCAGCACATGTCCGGCTTTGCAGATGGCTTGGCTGGCACTTTGGATCAAAACATCGGTCAGTAGGCCAGTGTTTAAATCGAGAATGTCATGAATGGCCTGATAAATTTCAGGGATGTCTTTTTTCTCAACCAGCGCGTCAGAGGTGAATCGTTCACCTACGGCGGCAGATTGGGCGAGACGTAATTTTAAGTCTCTGACGTTTTTGCAATCGAGCGCTTTGGCCAGCCGGGTGATGGCGGCTAAACTCACGCCAGCTCTGTCGGCCAGTTCATTAATTGAAGCCTGGGCGGCAACGGACAAATCACTCAAAATGTAATTGGCCGCCTTTTGTTCAGAAGGTCGCAAATGCGACAACCTGTTTTTAATCCGAGAAACGATATCCATTATGATGCTATGTCCTGTTGGTTACTGTCGGTTATGAGGTTAAAAACACGTTTCTATGATGTCATCAATATGAAACTGTTCATCGATTAGACCAATACAGCGCCACTTATCCATGGTCAAACACGGATGTGAGGTGGTAAAGCTGACCATATCTCCCGGTCGTAAAGTCGAATCTGGCGGAATATGCATCATACAATGTTGGTCCATAATCTTGCTGACCGTCCATGAGGGGTCTGCTGCTATGGGTTGCTTCATGCTGGCCGGACGATAAGTGTAATAGGGTTGCGGTAGTCCGGCGTCAAAGGCGACATCTCGTTTGCCCATACCAACAATGGCCAAACCTGGCTGTGGCACCGATTGCACATAAGCCCAGATTTGCAGGCTATTGACCAATGCGCCTTTAATATCACAAGCGAGGTTTTTGCGTGCCAGTACGGCATTTTGTGCCGCCTGGTAAATACCGACATCATGCACCAGATAACAACCCGGACGTAATACCACGCTAATGTCGTCAGGCAAACCATTAAGATGTTCTGCAACCAAATCATACCAAGCAGAACCCGCACCAGTGATGATGGTTTCACCGCTGGCAAAGGTGTTTTTAGCGTGTAAATCGATGGCCAAATTTTTCACTTGTTTAACAAAAGCGATGACATCCTCAGCCGCGTTGCCGCCGTGGATCACCCCTTCATAAAAGGCGAGACCTTTTAAATTAAGTGCGGGCAGGGTGTTGATATGCTGACATAATTGTTCAACCTGCTGGTTATCACGACAGCCACAACGGCCATCTTTGACGCCAATTTCTACCAATACATTTAGGCTTATTTTGGCAGCAGAGAAAAACTCAGCTAGGGCATTGGCGTTTTCAATGGAGTCAACAAAACAATAAAACTCCAGTGGTTCGGATTGCTTTGGTTCGGTAAGTTTCTCTTTAAGTAAATGGGCGATTTGTTCAAAACTGCGGCGGCCGACCAATTGATTGGCCATTATCAGGCGGCTAAACCCAGCGCGACGGGCGGCAATGATTTGCGGCACTGTGGCCAAGCTCATCGCCCAGCAACCCATCTCTAATTGCTTGGTAAATAAATCAGGTGCCATGGTGGTTTTGCCGTGGGGTGCCAGTTTAACGCCAGCTTGTTCGGCAAAAGATTGCATCCAACGAATATTATTGTCTATCGCGGGTATCGACAATACCGCTGCGGGTAAGCTGACATCTTCGGCCAGTAAATCCCAGCCTCGGCTGGCCAATAGTGTCATATCGCCGATGCCTTTTTCTACAGTGTTTACGGTCATCTGGTTGTTCTTTTGTGGGTTGTCGGAAATTTCTATTAGACATATTATGTTAATTAATAACTTAATTCAATTTGTATTTTTGTTAGTTTATATCTGTATGGAAAAAATAGCTTGAGGATGTCATTGGGTTATCGGATGGGGATTTATTTATCTTGTACTTGTCTACCACAATTAACCAGGCTATATTACACATACTAAACCTTCCTTGAACAAATAAAAGTGAACATTACAAGATTATCCGGGAACACTATCATGACAAGGAGCCGCACTTATGGCCATTCCTATTGACGCTCACGATAAATTTTTTCGCGCCTCTATGGAAAATGCTGTTGTAGCACAGGAGTTTTTCCAATATCACCTACCAGCATCAATACGGGATGCGCTCGATTTGAATTCTTCCAAATTTGAAAGCACGAGTTATATTACGGACGACCTGAAAGCAACGTTTAGCGATTTGGTGTTTAGCTGCCGCTATCAAAGTGATGGGAGTGATAAAGAAGATCAGACTGATGGTGAAGCCAGTGTTGTTTTGTTGGTTGAGCACCAGTCAACTCCAGATCGTTTGATGCCCTTTAGAGTCTATCATTATCTGTTTAATATGTTGTATCGTCGGTTAAAAGAAAACCCAGATGCCCAACTCAAAGGCAAATTGTCTCCTGTATATGCGTTGGTCTTTTACCATGGCAAGCAAACGCCTTATCCATATTCAATGAATTTATTAGACTGTTTTAATGACCCGCTGGGCATTATGAACAAGATGTTTGAAAATGACGTTAGGCTCATTGATGTGAACCAGATAACGGATGATGAATTAGAACGACAACAGCTCATTGGAACTGTAACTGCTGCCCTCAAATATAGCCGAGTTAAAGACGTCTTTCCTCATTTTTTTCGGCTAATGAAAAAACTCGTTTCAATGGACTTGAACAGTGACTTAGCGGTAAACTCTATTAGAACACTGTTAACAAACTATATGATCAGTGTTGGCAAGATTGTCGATCCTGAACAATTTTTTATGGATGTTCGGCAATTACCTGAACAGATACGAGGTGAAATCATGACAGCAGCAGAGCAATTCCAAGCCATGGGAGAAGTGAAAGGTCTGAAAAAAGGCAGGGAAGAAGGCAGGGAAGAAGGCAGGGAAGAAGGCAGAGAAGAAGGCTTGGAAAAAGGCCGAGAAGAAGTGGCCATTAACTTATTGAAAGAGGGCACCGACCCACAATTTGTAGCGCGCCTAACTAAACTTGAATTGGCGGCTATTCTTAAGTTACAAGCTCAGCTGGAACAGCCATAGGACATAGGGGCCAATAGTTGACCCCATTCCATCATCTTACTTTGCTCTTATCTTGCATTCAACCTTACTCTCACCTTAAAAGCTAGCACTCAAATACATACCAAAACGACGGTCTGTAGAGAAGTGGCTTCTTGGCGTTTGACGACCATCTTGCGAATACATCAGTTCAGTCTCAATCACTTCATCTAACAAGTTAGACGCTTCAAAACCGAGTTTAAGGTTTTCAGTGAGGCTATAAGACACTGACATATCCAACTGTCCGGTGGCTTGAGCAATAACAGGCGCAAACTGATCACCATCACGACGCGTCAACAAATACTCAGAACGCCAGCTATAAGCCAATCGAGCCGAAATATCATACTCTTCATACATCAACGCAAGGTTAAAGGTATCGTCAGAATAACCCGGTAACGACAGATTGTTAAACGATCGGTAGCTGTTGCGACCTTCTTCGCCGGTACTGCCTGCACCAAAACCAATGCTATCATCAACACCAGATTGCTTAATATAGGTGTAGTTGGCCGACAGACCTAAACCAGCGAAAGCGCCCGGTAAGAAGTCGTAGAACTGGGTATACGACAGTTCGATACCACTGATATTACCCGACCCCTGATTGGTGGCGGTTTGAAAATCTACCGGCATAGTGACACTGCGACCTTCTTCAAAGGCGGCGGTGCCTGCCTTAGGATTAGGGTTGGTGACGTTGGCGGTATATAAACGGTTGCGGATTAGGTTGTCTAATTCTTTGCGGAATAAGCTCAGGTTTAACGAAGCCGCTTGATCAAAGTACCATTCCAACGTCAAATCGAGGTTTAACGCTTCTTCCGGCTGAATCATTGGATTACCGACGTTGCCCGAGAAGTTAACCGCAGTGACGTTAGACTCACCTTCGGCGATATTGCGGTCAAGCACCCGGCTAGCAACGATATTTTGATAGTTTTGGAAGTTTTTAAAGGTCGGGAAATAGACATTTTCAGACAGCGCAAAACGGGCAATCAAATCATCGGCTAACTCGACATTTATGTTAAAGCTAGGCAAAACTCTGCTGTATTTATCGCCCTGAGCCGTGGTTCTTGGCCCTTCTGCTGCACCGGCAAAAGCATCTTCTTCTGGAAAGTTTTCAGCGATGGTGCCTGAGGTACCTTCTGGACCCCAACCAAACGCAGCAGGGTAAGAGATAGCACCTGTCGATTCAACCTGCCAGCTGATATAACGCAGACCAAAGTTACCTTTGATTGGCAGCGCAAAATCATCAATCACATAATCAGCTTGGGCATAAAACTCGAGTCTGTCTTCGCTGGTTTGAGTGGTTTCAGAATCGAGATAAGACCCGCTGGTATTGTCTCGTTTGCTTAAGTAATTGCAGTCTAAACTGTCTTCGCATACCGAATCGGTGAAGGCATGGAAATTACGCACGCTGTCCATGTTGGGAAATAAAAACGTTTGATCGCCGTTTAACACATCACCGTCGAAAAACTCGCTTTGTGAAAAAGTATAACTTTCATAATGCTCAGGGTGGGTCTGGTAGCTAAGCGCATAACCATTACCCCATTTGCTCGAAACCGGACTCCAGTTCCAGGTAGAATCTTTTGATTCTTGGTTCTTTTGTGATGAATACACACCGGCTTTAATGGCGCTGACCCATCCGTCGTCGATGGTGTATTTCACGTCGATGGCAAAAGAATCTGAATCGGCTTTATTGTCTTCTTCTTTGTCCATTCTAGAGCGTAAATAAGCTTGTTCAGGGAACTGTGGGTTGGCGTTGTCGCCAGTATAGTTAATGCCATTGGGCACACCACCGGTTAAATCAAACTCGACACCGGTATTCCAGATTTGTTCTTCTGGGCGGTCAGTCACGCCGTCGTTGGTCCACCAAAAAGGGTTGGTAGGGTCTTGTTGGCTGGTATAGGTGTAATCCGTAATTGAATTTACCGAATCTACTCGCTGATAATCAAAATCAACGGTTAAATGGTCGCTGGCCTGATAGGTTAAGTGTAAGCTCAAGTCTTCGATGTCGGTTTTTGTGCGGTTGGCGCGACTGGCGGCCTGTAACATCTCAGTTTTAACTTCGCCTTGGGTCATAAAACCGTTGTCATCAAACTCACCGCTAACAAACTGAATGTTATTTGGGTTAACTTTAAACCCTTGCTCGCCGTACTGTACCACGCGCTCATCCCAGTTTTGCGAGGCGTCAGATTGAATATAATCTACCGTGAATTCTACGGTTTTGTTAGGGTTGGCCCATTGCAACGAAGTCACTAAACCATCACGTTCACGATCAGAATCGGCGCTGCGAATGGCGACATTGGCCGGAGTATATAAAACACGGTCTTCCATACCAGGGATGGCAGTGCCATTTTCACCAAAATATTCGGTTTCTTTGGCATTGACGCTGCGCTCATAAAAGCTGTCAACACCGACGCCGTCACCACGGTCTTTAAATTCAGAATGGGTCACGCCAATTAATGCGCCAAAAGAACCGAAGTCACCTTGCCACACGTCGCTAAATAAGAAAGTGCCTGAGGGCGTCGCTTCTTCGCGGCGATCACCATAGCTAGATTTGACTTGGACGTGAATAATTTGCTCATCTGAATCAAATGGCTTGCGTGTGACTAGGTTCACGGTGCCGGCAACACCACCAGAAATGAGATCGGCAGTGGTGTTTTTAACCACTTCAATACGACCGAGCAATTCACCTGGGATGTCGGCATAACTTAATCCTGTGCCGTTGGCACTGGCGCTAAAGGCATCACGGCCATTGATTTCGCTGCGGGTGCGGCTTAGGCCACGGATAACCACACCGCTGCCTTCAGCTGAAAAGTGGTTTGGATCATCATTTGACATAAAACGATTGATGGTGACACCAGGCAGACGTTGTAAGGCTTCGGTGACACTTTTATCGGGTAAAGAACCGATGTCATCGGCGGTGATCACTTCTTTAACCGTATCAGCAAGACGTTTTAATTCCATCGAGGAAGCGATTTGCCCACGAATGCCTCTGACTTCAATGATTTCGACATCTGCTGCTGGTTGGCTGCTTTGCTCTTCGGCCATTGCCGTATAGGGCAGGGCACCTGCGATTGCGGCGCATACCGCGAGATTTAGGACTGTTTTTTTGAATTGTATCGACATTTTTTTTATAGACTCTGGGCTGTGTAAAAGTTTGCTTTTGTTATTAGCATAATTATTATCTTTGTCATTCCCTCTATGGAATATCCTACCGGTTCCTGTTTACAAAAATTGACATCAGATTGAGAAACGGCGCTATTGTAAATGATAATGACAACGTTGTCATTTTTTACGTTGTTAATATACAAGAGCAGTGTTTTTGTTTCGGCAGTATCATATGATATTTATTATCATAATTCAACGTAGATATTTGATAGCTTTTATCTTTTTGAAGATGATTGTTTGCTATAGTTGCTATGCAGGCTCAAAGATAGCTCGGCATTAAAAACCAACAGTTAAAATAAATTTAAAATTAAATGAAGGTTTTGGTTTTATACGCCACTAATCTTTTATCAATCGCCAAAACACTGGCATTGAGGAACCATCAGTAAATAACATCCGAAACAGACTTGTCTCTTTACCGAGACGTCGGACCGCCTGTTCAGCGTTAGGCAAAGCGTTGTGTAGAACGACTACACGCCCCTTTGCCTGCCTGTAACGACAGCCCGGTTGAAACAGAATAAATATCCTGCCTCAGTTTCGGATCTTATTTAATTCCGCTTCCTTAGCCAATAAAGTAGCAGGTAAAAAACGGAGCCATCTATGAATCAGAACCACTGTCACCATACCAAAGCGCAAATCGATAACTTTGCCGCCATCAACAAACAACAACGTCAGGAGGTTTACAGCCATATAACCAGCTGTGAAGAATGCGCAGATTATAAAGAGGTCGCTGATTCTACAGCGGATTTACTGGGGTCGTTAAATATCAGGTTACAACAACCTGCGAATAGCACTTTTAGCGCTCTTAACGACACAGCTAATAAAATGATGCCACATATTCATGAACGGGTAAAAAGAGGACGGCGTTTGACCTGGCTGGCTTTGCTGGTGATGGCCAGCAGTGCATTGGCGTTAGTATGGTTTTATAGTCAAGGCATTGTCGCACGGAAAATAGGCGCATATAGGCCATATGTAACTGTTTGAGTACGACAATAACGCCGTTATGGTGTGAAAGATGAGTGCGCTGGATAGTTACAATGGGTTATCCTTTGGCGGCTAGATAAAGCCGATCAAAAATAGCCATGCCATTTGAGCCTAACAGTCGTTTTTTCATCGGTGCCCAGTGTGGGTTAGCGTGGCCAAATGCGCTTTCTAACGCTATTTTCTCCTGGTATGTTGGACTGTATATATTTAATA
>JBLGCB010000072.1:0-21218 GCA_047617105.1 Phenylobacterium sp.
CTCCGCTTTCTTATCGCGCCCAAGCAGGTTAGTCGCGGCATCTTTAGGCGATTTGCCCTGATAAAGCACTTCATAGATTTGTTCGGTGATGGGCATTTCGACGCCCTTGCGCTTGGCTAAGAGATACACTTCTTTGGTATTGCGAAAACCTTCGACCACTTGGCCAATGCTTTGTATTGCCTTATCTACCGTGGCCCCCTGGCCTAACGCCAGACCAAAACGACGGTTACGAGAGAGGTTGTCGGTGCAGGTTAATACCAAATCACCCAATCCAGCCATACCCATAAAAGTTTCTTGTTTGGCACCAATAGCATGACCCAGACGACACATTTCGGCCATACCTCGGGTGATCAAAGCCACCCTAGCATTGGCGCCAAAACCAATGCCATCGGCAATACCAGCACCAATGGCGATAACGTTTTTCACCGCACCACCCAGTTGCACGCCAATTAAGTCTTCGTTGGAATACACCCGGAAAGTTTTTTCGCAATGCAATAGGTCTGAAATCACTTTGGAAAAATTGGGATCGGTTGACGCCAGTGAAATGGCGGTGGGTAAACCTTGCGCCATCTCTTTGGCAAACGTCGGGCCTGACAACACGGCCAGTGGAATACCTTCACCCAAAATATCCAGCGCCACTTCTTGTAATAATCGTCCGGTATTAGGTTCGAGTCCTTTGGTTGCCCATAACACTCTGGCACCATCGGCTAAAAAAGGTTTGATTTGTTTAAGCATGGCACCAAAGGCATGAGAAGGTATCACGACCAGGATATTGGTGCTGGCCCGGACCGCAGTTTCCAGATCCGCCTCAATATAAAGCGACTCTGGAAACGGGGCATCAGGTAAATAGCGTTGATTGCTTCTGTCTTGATTCAATTGTTCAAGATGTTGAGGATCGCGCGCCCACAGCAGGGTTTTATTGCCGTTACGCGAAAAACACATAGCAAGGGCGGTGCCGTAAGACCCCGCCCCTATAATGGTTATGTCAGCATGTTTGCCGTTGGCCATTTTATTGTTCTCGCTAAAGCGAAAAGCTTAGCTTATGCGTCAGCTGTTTCAGTCACTTGACCTTGTGCTTGAGCTTCTGCTTGACGCTGTTGTACGTACTGAGCGAATAAAGCGTCAAAGTTAACAGGTGCCAAGTTCAACTGTGGGAAAGTCGCACGGTTAACTAGGTTTGAAATCGTTTCACGGGCATATGGGAATAAGATGTTAGGGCAAAAAGAACCCAACATGTGAGCTACCTGGCCTTCTGGTACGCCTTCGCCATCAGACAATGTGAAGATACCAGCTTGCTGAACTTCACATAAGAAAGCCGTTTGCTCGCCAACTTTAGTGGTAACAGTTAATGCCAAAACAACTTCGTAAACGCCGTCTTCCAACTTGTTAGAACGCGTGTCTAGGTCCAATTTAACTTCTGGTTTCCACTCTTCTTTGAAGATAGCCGGAGTATTTGGCGCTTCAAAAGAAATGTCTTTAGTATAAATGCGTTGAATCGCAAACTGTGGACCTTGTTGTTCAGTTGTTGCTGCACCGTTAGCTTGTTGATCTGACATGATGATTCCTATTGTTTGATATAATAATAATTCAAAAGATTAAGCTTACACTTAAATTTGCTTAAAGTTCTTTCATTTAAAATTCTTTATTTAAAGCTTTTTATTTAAAGTAAGGCGTCTAATCGGCCTTCAACTTCCAATCGCATCATCTCGTCGCATCCGCCGATATGTTGCTGATTGATAAAAATCTGCGGTACAGTATAGCCGCCGTTAGCACGCTCAATCATGGTCGCACGTAACTCAGGGTGTTGATCAATGCGAATTTCGATGAATTCAACATTTTTCTGGTTCAGCAGCGCTTTCGCTCTGAAACAAAATGGACACGATCCATTGGTGTAAAGTTCAACTTCAGCCATAATAATTCACCCTCACTGCTACTACAAATGTACTTATATTTACTGCTTACTACTTTTTGGTCACTGGTAAACCAGCAGTTGCCCAAGCGTTCATGCCACCTTGTAACAAACTCACTTGAGTAAAACCATTTTTAGACAATGTATTTGATGCACCGCCCGCCGACATTCCAGCGTTACACACCACTATAATGGGTGTCGATTGCTTGTTTTCAAGCGCAGCGAAATCCTTTTTTTGAATTTTGTCCAGTCCTAAGTGCAAAGCATCGGTAATATGCCCTTTGTCAAATTCGGCTTTATTGCGAATATCGACCACCAAAGCATCTTCACGATTGACCATAAAGGTCAATTTTTGCGGGCTAATCGCTTTTACTGGCGACATTAACCCTTTGATCCAGCTAACAATAACGGCAACAAATAAGCCGACCCAGACTGCGCTGAGTACAACATGGTTGCCAAGAAATTCAATAAATTGCGCCACACTGCGAACCTTTTTAGATCAATGGAAAAAATAGATAACGTTAAAGAGCCGGGGATTATCCTTTATTACCGCCGCTGGTGCAACTTTTTGTGTATTAGGACGCCATTACAGCGATTGTACGGAGATTTGCTGGTTAAAATACGCCGCTTTATCCACATCACCCACACCAGCGTAATAGTCGGCGGCGAGTTGGTAGCAGTCACGGATTTTGCTGGTGAGTTCCAGTCTTGAGAAGTGTTTTATCGCCTTATCAATGGCTTGAACGGCTTTAGGGTCAGCCAACTCAACCAACCTTTTGGCGTAGTGGTATAGGGCATAAGAGTAGATTTCGATGTTGTTTTGCTGGTGGGTCTCGACGCGAATATCCAGCACGGCGATGTCTTGTTCTATTGCACTTAGCGACACCGCTGCAATGCTTGCGGGCTGGTATTGCCAACCAACCAAACGATAGTAGATTTGTTTTTCAATATCGCCGCTAGCTGCATAAGCTTGCTCCAACTGTTTTAGCTGGCTCAGCGCCGATGGGGTATCACCATTGGCATGGGCGAAACGGGCTTTGAGAAATAATAGCGCATTGTCTAAATCTAATGATTCGTATTGATTCATTTGCTCGACATCGGATATTAAAACCCACGCCTGCGGGTGTTGTTGACGAATTAGATGAATCGCCGCCCTTTTTAACCGCGAGAGTCCGACTGTGATTTTATCATTGCGCTTCAGGGCGTAACTTTCGCCCTGAAGATAGTATTTTATCGCTTCATCATAATGTTCTAGCTGGCGTTTTCTGTCAGCCATATCCAATAACGCATAACTTAGCGATTGGTAAGTGGTGACGTCATAGACTTTTTCTGGCGCCGATGAGCAAGCCGCCAACAACAGGAATCCCACTCCAAACAGCGCCTTTGCTAATTTATTGATCATTCATCTCCACCCCTTTTCGTGGTGGCAGCTTTTCGATGCCGGGTTTGATCAACGGGTTGTTATTAACGCCTTGCAGGGTTTTATCAAGCCTGTTTAATACTTGCTGAATCGAATGTACCGTCACCGCCAATTGATCACGTTGGGCGTTGACATCTTTTAGCATGGTTTGTAATACATCAAGACTGGTGTTGAGGTTATCTAATACCAGCGGCACTTTACCCCCAGTGACCCTGTCGATCACCGCTCCCGGTTGCTGATAGTTTTTCACTAGGATATCTGCTTCACCAATAATATCACTGGCTTCACCGATGACAACACTGGCTTCGCCGATTATATTGCTGGCTTCGCCAACCACTTTGTTGAACTGATTGACGCTGCCCGGTACGTTGGCCAAAATGTCTTTGGCTGAAAAAACAATGCCTTCGGCCTGCTCAAGCAAATCGCTCTTATCCAGTCTTTTGCTGACTTTAAGGAGGTGATCGGTTATTTTTGCCACCCTATCAAGGATCCGAAACAACGACCCCGCATCTGGGTTATTTTCTTGTTGCAAGTTAATCAACAAGGTATTGACGCTGGCAATAATAGAATCGATGCTGTTACCCTGAATGCTGATAAAGCCGCTTTTCACATGGGCCTGCGCCAATTTGCTGCCAATATGTGCCACCAAGTCACCTGCTGGCAAGGGTTCAAATTCACCGACCCGCTCACGCAATGGCAAAATCAGTTCAAAGGCAGAGACATCACCAAGCAACATATTCTGATTGCCCGCCAAAATGGCATAACGGACGATTTTATCGCGATATTGCTCGAAGATATAAAAGTTAACGTTGATATCGTTGTTATAAGGGTCGAGCGAAAAAGACTCTACCCGACCAATCTCTATGCCCTTAAAAAAAATGGTCGGTCTGGCGCTAAGCCCTTTGGCGTTATTCAGCACGGTACGGTAGTAAACTTTATCAACGAAGGTTTTATTTTTAATCAAGATAACAGAAGTGAAAATCGCCAACAGCGTTAGGCCGAGCACAATAAAAACAAACACCATTCTATTGGTGGTTTTGGCATTATGTTGGGTTGCTCTATAAGGCATGGCTGTTCTCCTTTAACTGACCATCTTCAAGGCAAAAGCGTCGATCAGCCAATGGGTCAAGCACGCTTTGACGATTGGTAAACAAAATCACCGTTGTGCCCGTCGCTTTGGCCTCAGCCAATTTGGCGCTAATCAAATCAGCCCAGTGCAAGTCGATTTCAGACAAGGGTGCATCCCAAACCAGACATTTGGGGCGAGTCAGCAAAGCCCGAACAAATCCGCCTAATGCGGCCTGGCCCGTTGACAGTAAATCGGTGCGTTGGTTAAGAAATTCACTCAAGCCAAAAGCAGTGGCAATAGCTTCAACCTCATCGGTTTTTTGTGCTTGACTGCGCTGCGGAAAATGCTGATTAAGCGGCAACATCAAGTTCTCAGCCAAACTCAAATTAGATAACAACGCCGACACCTGAAACACCACCCCCAATAACCGACGATAGTGCTGATTTTCGACTTCTGTCATGGTCATAATGGCCTTTTCATCGACCAAAACATCACCACTGTCGGCCGCCAATATGCCGCAAACGATAGAAAACAACAGTGATTTACCACTACCCGATCGCCCTGAAATGATCACACATTCGCCGCTGGCGATGGTCAGGTTAATGTCATCCAACAATAACTGTTGTCCTGCCCATTGTTGGCGATAATGGCTGATATGACGTAATTCAATTTGCATTACGCGTTGCCCCGCAAGATAAAATACAGCACCGATCCTAACACATTGACCAAACATACCGCGACCACCCCGCGTCCCACCGCTTTGATATTGCGTTGTGGCACCTCAGTGATGGCATTTTGCACCGTCAAGCCATAATAACTGCTAATCAAGCCGATAAATAAACCAGAGAATAAGACTTTAAATAACATGATCGCCAAGTCTAACAGTCGCAGCTCTTTTATTAATCGATGGAAAAAATCGACGAAAGGTATGTTTTGAAACAGGTTGCTGACCAGAAAACCACCGAAGATGCCACTGATTAAAAAATAGCTCATCAATACCACTAATGAAAGGATCATCGCCAATACCCGGGGGGATACCAAGTAAGATATCGGTGAAATGCCCATCACAATCAAGGCATCGACTTCTTTGCTCACCACCATATTACCCAATTCAGTGGTGATTGCAGTACCCGAACGGGCCAGCACAATAAAGCAGATAATAAACGGCCCCAAGTCTCTGACCAAAGCAAAAATCAGAATTTTGTAAATCCAATCGGTTTGACCAACGGCCGTTAACAGTTGATACCCTTCGACAATAATCAGCGCGCCCAACAATAAGGAGATCAGCATCGCCAAACCCACGGCTTCAACGCCAGTAAACAAAATTTGCCTAACCAGCACATCAAAATTAATCGAACGGTGGCGGTAAAAACGACATAAATCGCGTATCACCGCAGCGACAAAAGGGGTAAACCCGTTAAACGTCATGGAGTAAATGACTCGCCAGAGTGTCATACAGTAACTGCTGCACAATAGGTTTACCAATATGGCCATTCATGCCCAGCTCAAAATATTTTTTAATATCATCTTCCATCACATTGGCGGTCATCGCAATCACCGGTAACTGTTCATAACGACTTTGCTGGCGGATTTGCTTGGTGGCTTCGCAACCATCCATGTTCGGCATCTGAATATCCATCAACACCAAATCAATCTGCAACTCGGCCAATGCGGCCAACGCCTCAGCACCGTCCTGTGCCACAATCACCACTGCATTGGTGGCTTTGAGCATTTCACAGGCCACCAGCTGGTTAATCATATTATCTTCGGCCACCAAAATGGTTTTACCAGACAATGCCGGGATCACCAGCCCTGAATGCTCGGCCTGATGTAAGGTTTGGTCTTGCTCTGAACCATTTTCATCGGTCGTGGTAACACTTTGCGGATTGTCTTTGAGCGGCATCAGCACTGAAAATGTACTGCCCCCTTGGGTTTTAAGATTGTTTTTACAACTGATACTGCCACCCATCAGTTCAATGATTTTTTTGCTGATCGACAATCCCAAACCAGTACCACCAAACTTTTTACTGATCGAAGAATCAGCCTGTACAAAAGGGTCAAACAACGATTTTTGCTGCTCAGGATTAATGCCGATGCCCGAATCAATCACATCAAAGCGCAGCGTTGGGCGCTCACCTTTAATCAACTGTACCATCAACTCAACCCTGCCTTGCTCAGTGAATTTAATCGCATTGGTGCATAAATTAAGCAACAGTTGCTTCAATTTCATTTCATCAGCATATAAGCGTGGCGGCACATATTCGCATTGGGTCAAGGTAAAGGTTAAACCTTTACCTTGGGCGCTGACACGGCTCAAATCAGTCACAATGGTGAGCATCGCGGTCAAATCAAACTCAACATTATCCAGTTCAAGGCCATTGGCTTCTATTTTAGAAAAATCAAGAATACTGTTGATGATAGCCAGTAAATGCTCGGCTGAACTGTTGAGGTTTTCAAGGTAATCACGTTGTTGGATCGATAACTGGGTCTGTAAACTCAACGTAGTCAGGCCAATAATGCCATTCATCGGGGTTCTGATTTCATGAGACATATTGGCTAAAAATTGCGATTTAACCTGATTGGCCGTTTCGGCGGCTTCTTTGGCCACCTGCAAATCTTGTTCAACCAATTTACGCGGGGTGATATCCTGATAAGTGCCCAACACACCAATAATATTGCCAGACTCATCACGCAGCGGAATTTTATTGGTATCACGCCAGCTTTTTTTACCGCGTAAATCGACCAATAACTCTTCAACATGAAGATTGGCCTCACCACTTTGCAGCACCTGTGCATCGGATTTTTGATAGCGGTCTGCCAACTCAGCCCAAGGCAAGTCATAGTCGGTTTTGCCTTTGATGTCATTGGCATCACCCATCCCCGCATCATTGGCAAAGGCATTGTTACAACCGACAAAGACCGACTGGGTATTTTTCCAATAGACTTTCGAAGGGATGGTATTGAGCACCCCTTTAAATAGCAGGCTCGATTCGGTCAGTTGAATATTGGTTTGCTTCAGGGTTTGGGTTTGCTGTTCTACCCGCTCTTCAAGGTGCTCTACTGATTTGATTAAAAATTGATTGAGTTTGCTTATCAACATCACTAGGCCACCCACCAACAGCAAAAATGCTGTACACGTCAGTAACCACGAAAACGGATTGGATTGGTATAGATTGGCATCAATGCTATATACCACCACCTTTTGCACCACCAGCACCGCCACCAACGCCAAAGAAAACAAACTTAACCCTATCGCCATTAGCGCTTTTTGTTTGTCATACAGCAACGCACTCATCAGGCAAAATACCATCAGGCCGGGGATACCCAAACCAACAAAGCCCCACTGCAATATACCTGCGACCCCCAACACATAGAAAAAAGCGAGTAAAATGCCCGCCTTAAGGTGGTAGCTGAGCAAATCTTTTTTTAGCCAAGCCAATATCAATCCCATCACCACTATGACATGCAGCACCATCACCGGTTTAAAGCCCAACGTTAGGGCGCGAGAAAGAGAAGCCAGCAACGCCGGGATCGCCAATATCGCGCAAGCTTGTAAAGCGGTGTTTAGCAGCTGAGTTTTAATCCAATCAACGGATTTGAGATCGGCAGAAGAGGTGGGTTTCACGAGGTTTTATGCCGCATCAGATAAAGCTAAAAAGAACGTTTTCACGGTGGGTTTTGATATCAATGCCAGTTCGCCTGCTTTTTATAAGTATTAGGGTTTTTAAGGTCTGATAAGGTGTTAAGAAGATCACCTTTTACGATGATTTAAGCATAGCCTTGAATGGCGGGGGGAGCAAATGTTTATGGCGGGTAAGGATGGTGCGACATTCAGGGCTTAAAAAAGTTTAGCCGTCATGCGCACCATAGGATAAATTTGCTTTACACCACCAATTCATACACCACTTGGCTTGGCGCAGGTTTATCTGCCGAGATGGTCACCGCAGCGATAAATTCAGCCATCGCATCACTCACCTTGGCTTCATCGTCAATGTGTAACATCGCCAGTGGCTGGCCTTGCTCAACATAACTGCCCAGTGGCAATACATCCGAAAGACCCACCGCCGGGTTGACGCTGCTATTATGGTCGACTCTGCCGCCGCCAATACCAACAATCATATTGCCTATCGCCCTAACATCTGTGGTTGACAGATAACCGCTTTGTGGCGCAGCAATGGGTTTGATGATTTTGGCGGTAGCGAGGTATTTCTCAGGATGGTCAAACAAATCCGCCGGACCACCTTGGGCGATGATCATTTTGGCGAAGATATCTGCCGCTTTGCCGCTGTCTAGGGCTGCATTTAATTTGCTGGTCGCCTCTGCGTCGTCTTGCGCCAAACCAGTGACCAACAACATGCGTACGCCTAACGCCATCACCACTTGGTGTAAACGCGTTTCTCGCTGTTTGCCACTAAGGTAATCAAGAGTTTCGAAAATTTCAAGCGCATTACCCGCAGTATGGCCCAACACTTCATTCATATCGGTGATCAACGCTTCGGTTTTCATGCCTGCGCCATTGCCCACATCAACGATGCTTCTGGCCAAAGCTCTGGCACTTTCAATGTCGCCCATCATCGCGCCACTACCAACTTTGACGTCCATCACCAACGCATCCAGCCCTTCGGCCAGTTTCTTCGATAAAATCGAAGCGGTGATTAATGGAATCGATTCTACCGTCGCCGTGACATCTCTTAATGAATACAATCTTCTGTCAGCGGGTGCCAGTTCATTGGTCTGGGAGATAATCGCCGCGCCAAGTTCACTGACCAAATCGGTTAAATCACCCAGCGAAGGCTGCATATTCAACCCTTTGACCGATTCAAGTTTATCTACCGTACCACCGGTATGGCCTAAACCACGGCCAGTAATAGAAGGCACAAAACCACCACAGGCGGCAACCATCGGGGTTAGCATTAGCGTGACTTTATCACCGACACCACCAGTTGAGTGTTTGTCGACCACTGGGCCATCGACTTTGCCAGCCCAGTCTAATACGGTGCCTGAGTTCATCATTGCGGTGGTCAGGTTGACGATTTCGTCGGTGCTCATGCCGTTAAGATAAATGGCCATCGCCATAGAAGATGCCTGAGCATCGGTGAACGTCGAATGCGCCAAACCATCAACAAAAGCCTGAATATCAGCTTTGGTCAGGGTTTGCTTATCTCTTTTTTTACGAATTATACTTTGTGGCAATATCATAGTGGGTTACTTCTCATTGAGGGCTGCGGGAGTAAAGGCATCTGGCAGCATTTCGGCCACAGTCCACACTTTGGTTTCGCCAAAATCATTGGCTAGGGTCACTTGTCCGTGTTGCGGTAAAAATTCGGCAATCACCTGACGACAAGCACCACAAGGGGCAATCAGTTGTTTCAGCGGGGTGTAAATCACAATATCAGTGAATTTACGCTGTCCTTTGGCGATGGCCGTGGCAAAAGCGTTACGCTCAGCACAGGTGGTCAGGCCATAAGAGGCGTTTTCCATATTACAACCGGCAATGATTTCGCCATCTTCACAGTGCAACGCGGCACCGATTCTGAAATTACTATAGGGTGCGTAGGCATTTTCTGCTGCCTGTTTTGCCGCGGCTAGTCCGCGCGCCAGTATGTCTTTATTGTCCATTAACTATTCCTTCGAACTTTATTTATTTGGTACCAAATATTTTATCGCCAGCATCGCCGAGGCCAGGCAGGATATACCCTTGCTCATTGAGACGCTCATCAACCGACGCAACATAAATATCAACATCGGGATGGGCGGCCTCTACTTTGGCCAAACCTTCTGGCGCTGCCACTAAAAACAGCCCCATGATTTTGCTGCAACCGGCTTTTTTCAGCATGTCGATGGTGGCAATCAAGGTGCCACCGGTGGCCAGCATCGGATCGAGAATCAACGCGGTACGCTCATCAATTTCGCTGGTGAGCTTTTCGTAATAGGTGGTCGGCTCTAGGGTTTCTTCATCTCTGGCCAAACCCACCACACTGATGCGAGCACTGGGCAGCAACTGCAATACGCCGTCGAGCATACCGATGCCCGCTCTAAGGATCGGCACCACAGTGATTTTTTTGCCTTTGATCTTGGTCACGTCCACCGGACCCGCCCAACCTTCGATGGTGGTGGTGTCGATGGCCAAATCGCGGGTCGCTTCATAGGTCAGCAAAGTGCCGACCTCTGCGCATAAACGGCGAAAACTCGCGGTACTAAGGTCTTTTGCACGTAACAGACCCAATTTATGTTGCACTAACGGATGGTTTATTTCATGGACTGCCATGGTTTTTTTCCTTTTAGTTTTATTCGCCGTATGGCACCCAGATGTTTTTCACTTGGGTGGCTTGACGCAAAAATACGTCGCCTTCGCCTTGGTTGGCATCGGTCCAATCGCGGTATTTACCGTAGTTGACCCAGGTGCGCTTCATGCTGTCAGCTGACCCTAGTTCCACCATAGTGCTACCCTCTTGGTCGCCAAAGTACCAAATGCCTTCAATGTCATAATGTTCTGTCATCACTTTGGCCAATTCATTTTGCTCACCAGTGACGATGTTAATCACCCCACCCGGTAAATCTGAAGTGTCTAAGATTTGATAAAAATCAGTCACCACCAATGGATAATCAGATGATGGCACCACCACAACCCGGTTACCCATGGCAACCGCCGGGATGACCGTCGAAATAAAGCCTAATAATGCGCTTTCTTTCGGGCAGACCACACCCATTACACCGACAGGCTCATTCATCGCCAAGGTGACACAGCGGGCCGGAACAGAGTGTACTTGACCATCATATTTGTCGGCTACGGCGGCATAACTGTAAAGACGGTCGATACACTGATCGACTTCGGCTTGAGCCGCTTCAATCGATACCGCGGTTGACTGAACAATGCGTTGACTAAATTCTTGATGACGCGCAGACAGGTTTTCGGCAATATAAAACAATACCTGGGCGCGGTTATGCGCGCTGGTAGTGGCCCAACCCGAGGCTTTATTGGCCGCTTCAACGGCATTTCTAATGTCTTTGCGACTGCCTTGTGGCACTTCGCCAAGCACTGTACCGTCTGGCGCTTTAACCGTTAAGCTGTAACCGCTGTCAGGTCGTACTTGCTTACCACCGACATACAGTTTTGCGGTGCGGTCGATCACAGGCAAAAATGATGGGACTGACTTTTCTTTGGCGGCTTTTTTTGCTTTTACAGGCTTAGCAGGCGCTTCTACAGGCTTAGCTGGTTTAACGCTATGAGCCGCATCCGATTTCTCTTTAACGTACTCGTATAAACCTTCTTTACCGCCTTCGCGGCCAAAACCAGATTCTTTATAACCACCAAAACCGGCCGCGGCATCAAACATGTTGGTGCAGTTGATCCACACCGTACCTGCCTGAATTTTTGGTGCGATATCTAACGCCAAATTAATGTTTTCTGTCCACAAGCTGCACGCCAAACCGTAATGAGAGTTATTGGCCAGTGCTACCGCTTCTGCTGGGGTTCTGAAGGTCATGCTCACCACCACTGGGCCAAAGATTTCTTCACGGGCCAGTGTCGCTGAGGGAGACATATTGCTAAACAGCGTTGGCGGATAGAAACAGCCGTCGATATTACTATCGCAAGTTGTATCTGAGGTAAGATGTGCTTGGAACATCTCGCCGCCTTCTGCCACACCTTGTTCGACCATAGATTTGACTTTATTGAGTTGAGTCGGGTCAATCAACGCGCCCATATCAATCGTTTTGTCCAACGGCTGACCAACACGCAGGGTTTGCATTCGCGCTTTTAATTTGTTTTCAAACCGTTCACTGATGCTTTCTTGCACCAAAATACGCGAACCGGCACAACACACTTGGCCTTGATTAAACCAAATGGCATCCACCACGCCTTCAACCACGCTGTCGATATCAGCATCTTCAAATACCATAAATGGTGATTTGCCACCCAGTTCCAGCGATAATTTTTTGCCGGTTCCAGCGGTCGCGCGACGAATGATTTTGCCGACATCGGTTGAACCGGTGAAGGCGATTTTGGCCACATCCGGATGCTCAACCAAAGCTGCACCAGTATCACCAGCGCCAGTGACAATGTTTAACACGCCATCGGGTAAACCCACTGACTGACAAATTTCAGCAAATAAAATCGCCGTTAATGAGGTCAATTCCGCTGGTTTTAATACCACGGTATTGCCCATCGCCAGTGCTGGTGCGATTTTCCACGCCAGCATTAACATCGGGAAGTTCCAAGGAATAATTTGACCAATCACCCCTAATTGCTGGTGATCAGGCAATTCTTTGGCCATCAGCTGCGCCCAACCGGCATGATGATAAAAGTGTCGAACCACCAACGGAATATCAACATCGCGAGATTCGCGAATGGGTTTGCCGTTGTCTAGGGATTCGAGCACTGAAAACAAACGTGCATGTTTTTGAATCTGACGGGCGATGGCATATAAATAACGGGCACGACCGTGGCCACCTAAAGCAACCCAATCGGCCAACGCGCCATTGGCGGCTTTTACCGCGGCATCGACATCATTACTGTCAGCACTGGCCACTTGACCCAGTTCTTCGAGATTGCCAGGACAGACACTCGGAAAATAAACCCCTTGTGCGGGGGCAACCCACTGGCCATTGATAAATAAATCGAATTTGTTTTGATGTTGCTTCAACCAGCTGTCTACTGCACTGCGGCTTTCGGTGGCTGGTCCGTATTCTAAGGTGTCAAATATTTCTCTGATGCTCATGATTTTTTTCCTGATATTTTGAGGCGTTGCCTTAGGCCATTGGATGGCGGAAAGTGGCAGAATAACAGCCGGTAACATGGTGCTCTAACTGACGTTCAATATCGGTTAATAAACCACTGGCGCCAAAACGGAATAAATCTGGCGTTAGCCAGGCATCTCCTAACTCTTCTTTGATCAAAATCAACCATTCAACCGCTTGTTTGGCGGTGCGAATACCACCAGCAGGTTTATAACCGACCATAAAACCAGTTTGCTCATAATAATCACGAATGGCCCGCACCATCACCAATGACACCGGCAAGGTGGCATTAACGCTCTCTTTACCGGTGCTGGTTTTAATAAAGTCGGCACCCGCCATCATGCTGACATGACTGGCTTTAGCGACATTGGTTAAAGTCGCCAATTCGCCAGTGGCCAAAATCACTTTAAGGTGAGCATCACCGCACGCTTCGCGACACGCTTTTACTTCATCGTACAAAGCTTGCCATTGACCCGTTAAGACCAACGCACGAGAAATCACGATATCAATCTCTGTCGCACCGGCAGCCACCGAGGCACGCACTTCTTTTAATTTAAAATCTAATGGAATTTGTCCTGCCGGAAAACCGGTAGAGACCGCGGCGATATTGATGTTACTGGCTGATTTACCGGCTGAGTTGGCAAGCGCTTGTTTGGCGTCGTCAATCAGGTTGTGATAGACACACACCGCACCGGTTTGAATATTTAAATCTTCAACGCCAAGTTGCTTCAGCAAACTCGGTAACACCGGCTGAGCGGCCTTGGCACACAAGCGTTTAACGTTGCCCGGGGTATCGTCACCGGCCAAGGTGGTCAAATCAATCATGGTGATGGCTTTTAACATCCACGCCGCTTGGTAATCTTTTTTCACCGTTCTGCGTTTGCCGTACTGGGCGGCTCTGCGCTCAACCCCACTACGGTTGATTTTCAATCCATTGATCTTGTCCAGCTCAAACGCGGTACCCGGGTTTCGAGGTATAGGTGAAGGTGAAGTATGGCTGCTGTGATCAGCTTTGGGCTTAAGCCCGGTTGTTTCAACGGCGACCAACTCAGGGGCGCTTTTTTTGTTTATCGTCTTTTTCATATGCATTTTTCGACTCATTGCCTTTAAATCAACGTGTTTCATCCACTACAGGAATGGTAGACCCTGATTTGCTATCCTACCGAGAATATGTCAGGATTTTTTCAGGGTCTGCGGTCAAACGTGTTTATCACGGCTATCCATTTACTTGACCATTTGGTCAGTTTAACTCAAAGAATGGTGATCGGCAAGGGCTAATATGGTTAAAAAAAAGCCATGTAGGATGGGTAAAAGCCATCACTTCACTGGTTTAAATACCACCCTATTGCCGTTTTTAAGTCAATCTAAGCAAACGTTTGGCTGCTATCTGAGGTATTTTGATGGGTTTCACCCATCCTACAGTAAACTTTCCCAGCTAAAACCCCACAATAAAACTGTCCAACCAGTCAGTAGGGGCACTTTTTTGGTTGAAAATAGCACATATTTGTTGCGAAAAGCCGCTTGAAGGATTATCATCTGACGCAAATTCAGACAGATTAACCTCAGGTCGCTTTTATAATGGTCAATAATTCAACCGCTCCCCGCACTTTTATCCTCGTGCTCGACAGTTTGGGCATTGGTGAAACGCGCGATGCCGCAGATTTCAACGATGTCGGTGCCAATACTTTGGGCAACTTAGCAGACGCTTTTGCCGCCGAGAAAAAACGCCCGATGAGTATCCCCAACCTTTGCCGTCTTGGTTTGGCTCACGCCTATAAAGGGTCAACGGGCAAAGACCTGCATTGCAAAGAAGTGATTGATGCCAGCAGCACCGAAGCACTGCCAGCGCCGATTTCATCTTATGGTGCGGCCAACGAAATCAGCACCGGTAAAGATACCCCCAGTGGTCATTGGGAAATGATGGGCGTGCCAGTGTTATTTGATTGGGGTTATTTCAAAAAGGATGGTAATAACGACAATTGCTTCCCGCCAGAACTGCTTGAAAAGATTTATCAGCAAGGCGGCATCGAAGGTTCTTTGTGTAATGGCCACGCCTCAGGCACTGAAGTCATTCGTGCTTTTGGTGATGAACATATTAAGACTGGCCTGCCAATCATTTACACCTCTGCCGACAGCGTGTTTCAGATTGCCGCTCACGAGGAGCATTTTGGTCTGGAGCGTTTACTGGCGTTATGCGAACTGACCCGCGAATTGCTCGAAGATTATAATATTGGCCGGGTGATCGCCCGACCGTTTGACGGTGACAACAAAGACAATTACACCCGCACGGGCAACCGCCGTGATTATTCGATTTTGCCGCCAAGCAAAACCATGCTTGAAAAACACACCGACGCCTCAGGAAAAGTGGTCAGCATCGGCAAGATTGCTGATATTTTTGCCCATCAGGGCATCAGCGAAAAGTTCAAAGCCAATGGCCTTGAAGAACTGATGGACACCACCGAACACCAACTGGCCACAGCACCTGCCGGTACCCTAGTTTTTACCAACCTAGTCGATTTTGATATGCATTATGGCCATCGACGTGATCCAATCGGTTATGCGTTGGCATTGGAATACCTCGACAGCCGCCTCGACGGGTTTATCAACAAGATGAACAAAGACGATATTTTGGTGCTCACCGCCGATCATGGCTGTGATCCAACCTGGCCTGGCAGCGACCATACCCGAGAACGTATCCCAGTCATTTTTTATGGTGCTACACTCAATGCAGTTGATCTTGGTGAGCGTGACACCTTTGCCGATATCGGCCAAACATTAACATCAATTTACGGTTTGCCCGCGATGGAACATGGCAACTCGTTTTATTCATCTATTTTTTAACCGAATCATTTAATTAGAGAACATTATGGCTACTCCACATATTAATGCCGAACTGGGCGATTTTGCAGAAACTGTACTGATGCCCGGTGATCCGCTTCGCGCCAAGCATATTGCCGAAAACTTCTTAACCGATGCCAAACAAATCACCTCTGTGCGTAATATGTTCGGTTATACCGGCAGGTACAAGGGCAAACCTGTTAGCATCATGGGTTCAGGCATGGGCATAGCGTCCATCTCTATTTATGCCACTGAGTTGGTTAAATTTTTAGGGGTTAAAAACCTCATTCGTATCGGCAGTTGTGGGGGCATAAAATCTGATGTCAAATTGCGCGATGTGGTGATTGGCATGGGTGCGACCACCGACTCTCCGGTCAACAACAATCGTCTTAAGGGTTTAAACTACTCCGCTATCGCCTCTTACCCTTTACTCGAAAAAGCGGTCAAGGCTTCTGCTGAGCTAGGCATTCATGCCAAAGTGGGCAATATCTTTACCACCGATACTTTCTACCATACTGACGACAGCATTTATGCGCTGCTCGATAAACACGGCATTTTGGCGGTTGAAATGGAAGCCGCTGGTTTATACGGCGTTGCCGCTGAATATGGTGTTAATGCCATTGCCATTTGCACGGTCAGCGACCATGTGGTGACGGGTGAAGCCTTACCATCAGACGAACGCCAGAATTCATTTGATGATATGGTCAGAATCGCGCTAGAAATGATTTAATCACCATGGCGCAATTATATTTTTACTTTTCGGCGATGAACGCAGGTAAATCTACCAGCTTATTACAGTCGTCTTATAACTATCGCGAACGTGGTATGAGCACCAAGCTTTATACTGCGGCGATAGATGACCGCTATGGCGTGGGCAAAATCAGCTCACGAATTGGCTTGTCAGAAGAAGCGGCGACCTTTAATGCCGAAACTGATTTTTGGCAAGAAATCCTTAAACATGTGGCTCACACGCCAATTCATTGCCTGTTTATTGATGAAGCGCAGTTTCTCAGCAAAACCCAAGTGCACCAACTGGCCCGGGTCACCGATGAATTAGACGTGCCGGTATTATGCTACGGTTTACGCTCTGATTATCTCGGAGAACCGTTTGAGGGCAGCATCTACCTACTGGTATTGGCTGACAAACTGGCTGAGATTAAAGCGGTTTGTCACTGCGGCAGAAAAGCCACCATGGTATTACGCGTGACGGCTGAGGGTCTACCAGTCACCGAAGGCGAGCAAATCGAAATTGGCGGCGACTCTCGTTATGTTTCAGTTTGCCGTAAGCATTTTTTTGAAGCACAGCGGCAATAAGCCGAGCTACATTTAATTTTTCACCACACAATTAAAATACAGATAAAGGGCAATTACAATGGAACCACTGGATCACAAAGAATTTTACGTTTCCTGGGAAGACATGCACCGTACCACGCGTCAATTGGCAGCAATGCTGATTAAAAGCGGCAAGACCTATCGCGGTATTGTTGCGGTCAGCCGTGGTGGATTGGTTCCGGCTGCCATTTTGGCCCGTGAATTAAACATTCGTCTGGTAGATACCATTTGTATTTCTAGCTACGACAATGATAAGCAACGTGGTTTGCAAATCATCAAAGACGTGCTTGACGATGCCGATGATATTTTGATTGTTGATGACCTAGTTGACACTGGCAGCACCGCCAAAGTGATCAACGAAAAATTCCCTAACGCCACCTTTGTTACCGTTTATGCCAAACCACAAGGCAAACCTTTGGTCAATATGTATGTCACCGACATTGACCAAGACACTTGGATTCATTTGCCATGGGATTTGGTGATGAAGTATGAAGACCCATTGGCTGGGGCTGAGTAAGGCGCTTAAAGAATGTTAACGTCGGGCATGGATGCCGTGACCCTGTCAGAGTATTTACAGGGTCATAAAGTGGTTTGAATCATTAACTCAAATATTAAGCCACTTTCTGGTATGGGTAAATATTTTTATAATTTCTGTGCAAATAAGAACCTACTGATGCTGCATTCAACAATCCATCAAATTCATGTTGCGGAACACCTGAATAAGTATATTCACTATTGTTCAAAAACCTGACATATACAATTTCATTACTCTCATCATAGCCAATAGAGTCCACGTTAGAAGAACTTACAGCGATCATCTCTATGTTCATTTTGATTTTACCTTAAAAGTTTGATTGCGCCAAAGCCGTAAAAGCTCGTCATAATTTTCAATTGTAGCATTCTTTTGTTCCATCCACATTTCAGAAGCCGTTGGATCTGAACCCTTTGGTGCATTTCCCAGTTTAAAAAATTGTACTCTTGAAGGTATTTTTACCCCTTCGCCAGATATAATACCCTCCCCAGTTCTCAGACTGGGCAAAAGATCGACCATCAATTGTAATTCATCCTGAATAGCTGAGCTAATATGACCACGGTCTTTTGCATTACTCATTCTCAAAGCGATAATGGTGCCGCATTGGCTCAATACCGTTTCATCCAATTCCGACGGCCTTTGAGTCACCAAAAGTAAACCCACGCCATATTTACGCCCTTCTTTGGCTATGGACTGAACCGCTCTTGACGAGATAGAATCCTCACCCGCTTTGAGATAACTATGGGCTTCTTCCAAAACAATAAGAATGGGTTGTTGCTTACCGCCAATGCTTAAATTTTGCCCCCAAAACAGCGCATCGTAAATGACCTTCAATAACGTGCCTGATATAGATGTCATGATTTCGCTTGGTATACCCGACAAATCTAAGATAGTGACGGGCTTATCACTACCTAACCAGTTGAATAACAGATGGCTCAAATCCTGTTTGACCTGACCTTCCAAGTCAGGGGCATAATCACCAGGTTCGAATAGAAATCGGTATCTTGGATCTCGCAACTTAGTTCTGACCGAATCAAGAAAACTGAGTAACCCTTTTTGCTGATGATTCAAAAATGGCGCGCCACCACCAGCACTTGCAGGTTGATACTTGTTTGATATTAAGCTTTCAGGGTCACCATTTTCTACTACATCTGTTATCGACGTTGAATCCCTAGCTTTTGAGTATGTCTGACGCTCAAAATCATCCAACTCAAACCAAAGTTGTTTAATACTAAAAGGTACCGGTGTATCCGCTGTAATCAATATTTTATCAATCGGAAGTTCTGCTGCTTCACAAGCTTTCAGTTTAGCTTCGGCAATTTTCTCTCTTAGATAATCTTTTTTAGCATCATTCAAATTACCAGAAAATATACTCATCAGCTCTTCAAAAGGTAGCGCCCAAAAAGGAATATGAAACTCTTTTTGGTTTTGAGTATTATCTGCATTTAGCTTGTAAACATTGCTTCTATTTTGCATCACACTGTTGTATTCGCCATGTGGGTCAATCACAAGAATTCTAGAGCTTGCAAAGTCTTTATTGGCAATAGCACTTAACAGCACCCCCACAGCATTAGACTTACCACTGCCAGTTGAACCAACAATGGCACAATGGCGAGATATCATTTTGTTTAAATCAATTTTGGCATCCAAGCTTTCAGAAATACTAATATTACCAACACTTACCGAGTTTTTCTGATCAAACCCTCCATATATCACATCTAAGTCTTTGATGGTGACCAAATGAACATTATCACCGGTAGTGGGCGATTGCGAAACACCTCTATCGAACTTCTTGCCAATTTGCTCCCCAACCAAAACCATATTTAACCATTGCCTGTTATTCCATGATTCGTCGTAGGGATTCAATTGCTCTTTTATTTTATCGGGTATTGCAGCGGCCCCAGTCTGGGTTACAATGCCGTAAAGATTCGCATATCCTAACGGCACCTTTAAAAAAGATCCAATCTGACCAATTCGGTAAACCACACCATCAATAACGGGCATATTTGACTGAATCTTGTCAGATAATTGAACGGTGATCACATTACCACTAACACTGACAATTTCACCAATTTCAGTCTGGGATTTACTCATCTGTCATCATCCCATCTTCAAATATCATTTGCTGTAAAAAGTTAACAAATTTTGCATAGTCGGGAAGGGTCAACTCCCCCTCTCCTGTCCATTGCAATGAATCTTCGGCTAAATCACTTGGACCATCTTCATCATAATAAAGATTGATATTGATGGTATCATCTTTACCGGGTTCTCGTTTTAACTTCCACCGTCCATATTGCCCACCTATAACCGCCTGTCGGCAGCCATAAATGGATAGTTTTCTATTGGCTTGAGCCAACGCTTTAACGCTTGATTTGCCAGCGATTAAATAATCCTTATTTTTGTCATCTTGCCTTTGAATATCATGATACAGCGCAAATACATGAGCGGAATCATTGGTATTGAGTGCCGTCATAATACGTTCATTGATGTGCTCATCGCCAAATGAATAACCACAGGTAATTAATATTGAATCAGGTTGCTTTAAAAAATTACAAAGCCGATCCATTAAAGCGGTAAAAGGCTGTTTTTTGGACTCATTATACTTTTGTGCTGACGGATAAATGAGAAAATCATCTTGGCTCGCTGTTTTACGCCACACTTTCTTAGTTTCGTCGTCAAAGTGCCAGCCTAAAGAGCCATGTATTTTCCATAATTTAGTCTGGTTAGGAATAAACTGTAAATCTTCTACTGATGCAGCATGAAAAAATGGTTGATAACTGGCGGTAAAACCATCATAAAACGGCACGTTTTCTTTTTCTAAGCCAAGTTCAAACAAATAATCATAATTAGTGGTGAAAATTTCTATAGGGTACTTACGGTTTGATCTTTTAATCCATTGGGCAAAATCAACGTGAATGAGATCTGGTAGCTTATTATCTTTGATTATCGATTCGTGAATACTGACTTCCTTTTGAATCGCTTTTTTTACCTCATTCATTAACTGCTTAAATTCGGATTTAACCAAGCCATTCAGTTTGCCATCACCAATAATATCGATTTTTTGCTCAAGGTTCGATAAAAGGGTTTCAATATGAAAATCAAGACTTTTTGCGACAATTTCTTTGGATATTTCTTCAATCGCACTTTTGAATTTAGCCGACTCGCCAACTTTATCTACGATTGTTTTAGTCATTTTAGCGATCGCTGGCACACTAGGTGAGTCTTTATGCTTTTTGGCCAAAGAAGTACCTGCACCAAATAAAAACGCAATTTTCTTTTTATCTGACACCAATAATTGTTGTAAGCCACGAATGTATTCTGAGGGGTCATGGGTAATATCAGACATTTTTAGAATCCCGAAATTATTTATAATGAATAT
>JBLGCB010000073.1:0-21182 GCA_047617105.1 Phenylobacterium sp.
GCCCATAGGGTTCTCTGTAGCTTCCAACGATAACCTATAACGCGTTGCGTCATATTCCAATTCGCATTATACTGAGCATATAGTGATACCAGTGCCATAACTAACCTATGATTAAATCATTTAAGGATAAAAAAGCACAAACAATATTCACTGGTACCTCCCCAAAAGGTTTCCCCGCAAATATTGCAGGTGTTGCTCGAAGAAAACTGAGAATGCTTAGTGCTGCAAAGAACATTAATGACTTAAGGTCACCGCCAGGTAACCGATTGGAAGCGTTATCTGGAAACCGAAAAGGGCAATATAGCATCAGAATCAATAACCAATTCAGAATTTGTTTTACTTGGAACAATGGCGCAGAAAACGTTGAAATAGTTGATTACCATTAGAGGTGTTTTATGAGTGACTTACCAAATATCCACCCTGGCGAAGTACTGTTAGAAGAATTTCTTAAGCCTTACGACATTAGTCAAAACAAATGTGCAAGAGACACCCATATTCCGCCAAGACGAATTAATGAGATTTGCCTTGAAAAGCGTTCAGTTACCGCTGATACCGCAATCCGTTTAGCAAAGTATTTTGGTACTACAGCTCAGTTCTGGCTTTCATTACAAAGTGATTACGATTTAGAAGAAGCCATTAAACTAAACGCCAATCAATTTGAGTCAATCATGCCACTGGCCAGTTAATTGCCTGCCAGCGTTATTCATCCCTTAGCTTTACCTTGGTACATCAGTTAATCCTCAAATATAACAAAAACCCAGTCCTGCTCACGCTCACCGCCAAAACCTTCACAAACAAACAAGCCAGCCACACCAGCCAATACATCATTATAATAAATCAACGGTGTCCGCTGACGCGCCCATGGCGGCACTTTGTATTGCTTAAACAGTTGCTTGAGTTTACGGGTATGCGGGGACCCTAAAGGTTTACATGACACGCCAGTGACATCAAAAGACACCGACACTTGCTCATTGGCGCTGGGTTTTCTTAAATATAAAACATCCGACTGATCATCAGCAACTCTTGCAACTACAGCGGTTAACCGCAAAACGCCAATATTGTGCTCAAAGGTCACCGTTTGTTCTAACATCAACAAACAAGCTTCACCGCCATGCTCAATGCTGTTATCAAACAAATAGAGCTTGCCATCAAAACGCCGAAGCTGATGTCCGCCCCACTGTACTTTGGGATTAGCATCTTGCTTTGCCGCTATCACCTCGCTAATCATGGCATTGAGTACAGCCTGCGAAGGCAGTTCAATACCCAACAGTGTAATCCAATAGCGCAATAAATTACGCTGGCGACTATTTGACAATGAAATGATGGTCGCAATAGCAAGCACATTGCCAGAAACAACAGTGCCAGCCAATTGCGCCTGAGCCAAATCCTCAGCCGCCATTTCATCTACTGACTGTTGCAGTTCGGCAATTAAGCCAACCGAGCGACACGCCGCTTTATCGAATCCTGGCCAGCGTTGATTAAGCAGTGGCAACACTTCATGCCTTAAAAAATTACGGTCAAAGCGGGTATCAAGATTACTTTCATCTTCTATCCAGCTCAGTTGATGAGTTTTAGCATATTGCTTCAGCGTCTGCAAAGAGCAATTCAGCAAGGGTCTGAGCAACACCGCATCGTCAGCAAACGCAGTGCTTTGTCCCATGGCTGATAGGCCCTTAGGCCCAGCCCCTCGTTTTAACTGCAACAAAAAGGTTTCGACTTGATCTTGCTGATGCTGTCCGGTTAATACCACTGCACCGGGTTTAATACTCTGAGCAATCGCGGCATACCGTAAAGTCCGGGCTTGTGCTTCGAGTCCTTTATCATTGCTGGTGATGTGCACGGATTTGGCCATAAAGGCGATGTTCAGTTGTTGGCAAACCGCTTCACAATGACTTTGCCAATGATCAGCGTTGACGCTCAAATGATGATTAACATGGATGGCGACAATCGGCTGGGATAAGGTTTCGCTGAGTTGGCTAACACAGTGGAGTAACACCGTTGAATCTAAGCCGCCGCTAAAAGCGACCACGATTTGTGTGGCTTGGTTGAGATGTGGATTTAAGGCGGCTTTGATTTGGGTGATTGGCATGTTATCAGCAAAGAGAGCGAAAGGTTAATGGTGCGCAGTGCGCACCCTACGCATAAGTAAAGGGTCGTCCAACGTCGGCAAGCCCAACCCCTAAGCTCTTAAAAACTCAATTTTATTCGCTCCACTTTCGCGCAGCGAAGGAAGAGCGAAAAAAATTAGCAATAGCCGAAGGACATCAAACGTTCATACCGCTGATCCAACAACTCTTCACCGCTCAACTTTTGCAATCCTTCAAGGTCTCTTTTAAGTGCTACTTTTAAGTTTTTAGCCATCATATCGTGGTTGCGATGTGCGCCACCCATAGGCTCACTAATGATGCTGTCAATCAAGTCCAACTCTTTAAGCTTAGGCGCTACAATGCCCATCGCCTCAGCGGCCAGTTCACGCTTGTCTGCGCTTTTCCATAAGATTGACGCACAACCTTCAGGAGAGATAACCGAGTAAGTGCTGTGTTCGAGCATGTTCACCTTGTCACCCACGCCGATGGCCAAAGCACCACCAGAACCACCTTCACCGATAACAGTACAAATGATTGGCACGTTAAGTCTAGACATCACTTTTAAGTTTTTCGCAATCGCTTCACTTTGGCCACGCTCTTCAGCACCAACACCAGGGTACGCACCAGGGGTGTCGATAAAGGTGATGATTGGCAGTTTAAAACGCTCTGCCATTTCCATCAAACGTAATGCTTTACGGTAACCTTCAGGTTTTGGCATACCAAAATTACGTTTGATTTTTTCAGCGGTATCACGACCTTTTTGATGGCCAATGATCATCACAGGTTGACCGTCAAGACGGGCGGTGCCGCCAATCAATGCCGGATCGTTGGCAAATGCACGGTCACCGCACATTTCATCAAATTCAGTGAAAATCGCATCAATATAATCTTTGGTATAAGGTCGCAAAGGATGACGGGCCACTTGTGCCGTTTGCCATGCGGTTAACCCAGAAAAAATAGACTTGGTTAACTCAACACTTTTCGCTTCTAATTGAGTGATTTGTTCTTCAAGACTGATGTCAAGTTCACCACCCCTATTGACGCTTTTCAGCTCCTGGGTTTTGGCAATTAACTCAGCAATCGGTTGTTCAAATTCTAAATAATTCAGGCTCATAACGCTATCCGTTTTTAATGTCTATGTGAAAATATAAAGTGTTAATGTGGTAATTGTAATAAATTTCCATTCTAAATATCGTTCCTTGCAAATACAGGGTTTAACCGAATTTTAATTCTACCTTTTCAACCAACGGCTTCAACTCGTGAAGTAATTCGTCAACCGGGGACACACGCCACTCTACCCCCAAAGTCAGCTTCACTTTCGCGTCGCCAGTTTGGTAATAAATATTCATTGGGCATGTGCCATTTTTATAGGGCGTTAATATATCATGAAATTGTTCAACAAAGGAGGGGGCAAGCTGATTTTGATTGATGCAAATGTCCACTCCGGTCACATATTTCTCTCTTGCTGTCTGAATGTCCATGACATCTCTCCCGGTCATGGTTAATCCGCCGCTAAAATCATCAAACATGATGCCACCGCTGATGACCAAAATTTTGTCTTTCTCCAGCAATTCCTGAAAGGTTTCGAAGTCTTGATTGAAAAAGCGCACCTCGATTCGAGCGCTTTTATCATCCAGCGTCACCAGTGCCCAGCGCTTGCCTTTTTTGTTGATCATCACCCGCACGTTGATCACCAATCCCACCGCTGTGGCCATCACATCTCGGTTGGTTGGGGCCAAATCGACAATCCGACTGGAGGTGTAATGGCGAATTTCTTTACGAAACTGGTTGATTGGATGACCGGTCAGATACAGACCCAAGGTTTCACGCTCACCGTCTAACCAAATTTTATCTGGCCACTTTGGTACATCTTTAAATTGTTGCTTTACATCATGTTCTTCGGTGGCAATCAAACCAAACATATCTGACTGACCAATCGCTTCGGCTTTTTCATGTTGCACCGCCGCTTTAATCGCTTCACCCAGCGTCGCCATCAGCGAAGCACGATGCGGACCGAGCTTGTCAAAAGCACCGGCATAAATCAGTTTTTCGAGAATTCGTCGATTAACTTTCTTTAAATCCACTCGGGCACAAAAGTCAAACAAGTCTTTAAAAGGACCGCCAGCATCACGGACCGCCAATATCACTTCTACTGGCCCTTCACCCACGCCTTTGACCGCGCCAATGCCATAAACCACTTCACCCTTTTCGTTAACGGTGAACTTATAACGGCCACTGTTAACATCCGGCGGATTCGGTTTAAGCTTCATCCGCTCACACTCGTCCACTAGGGTGACGATTTTTTCGGTGTTATCCATATCCGCCGACATTACCGCCGCCATAAACTCGGCCGGATAATGGGTTTTCATCCACAAGGTTTGATACGATACCAGCGCGTAAGCGGCTGAGTGAGATTTGTTAAATCCGTAACCGGCGAATTTTTCCACCAAGTCGAAGATTTTCATCGCCAGTTCGCCATCGATGCCGTTATCAACCGACCCCTGCTCAAAACCCGCCCGCTGTTTGGCCATTTCTTCCGGTTTTTTCTTACCCATGGCACGACGTAACATATCCGCGCCACCCAGGCTATAACCCGCCAGAACCTGAGCAATCTGCATGACCTGCTCTTGATAAAGAATGATGCCGTAGGTAGGTTCTAATATGGGTTTCAGGCTTTCATGCTGCCAAGTGGCATCAGGGTAGGAAATGTCTTCATTGCCGAGCTTGCGATCGATAAAGTTATCTACCATGCCCGATTGCAGTGGTCCCGGTCGAAACAGTGCCACCAGCGCAATCATATCCTCAAAACTATCCGGCTTAAGACGTTTGATTAAGTCTTTCATACCACGGGATTCAAGCTGGAAAACCGCAGTGGTCTCGTAGCGTAATAACACCGCAAAACTGGCTTTATCGGTCAACGGTATGTCAGCAATATCCACCGGGGCTAGGCCAGTTTTGGCGCGGGTATCGTTGACCATTTCCAACGCCCACTGCACGATGGTCAGGGTTCGTAGACCCAAGAAATCAAACTTTACTAATCCGGCAGTTTCTACATCATTTTTATCAAACTGAGTAACCGGGTTTTTACCTTCTTCATCACAATACAGCGGCGAAAAATCGGTGATGGTGGTGGGCGAGATCACCACGCCCCCGGCGTGCTTACCGGCGTTACGGGTGACCCCTTCAAGGCGTCTGGCCATGTTGATCAGATCGCGAACTTCTTCATCTTGGTCGTAAAGATCTGGCAATTGCGGTTCGACTTCAAACGCCTTGGTCAGGGTCATACCCGGATCGCCGGGGATTAATTTTGATATCCGGTCAACAAATCCAAATGGATGACCCAGTACCCGGCCAACATCACGAATAACCGCCTTAGCAGCCATGGTACCAAAGGTGATGATCTGCGATACCGCATCACGACCATAGATGTCGGCAACGTGATCGATAACCTCATCACGGCGGTCCATGCAAAAGTCGATATCGAAATCTGGCATGGATACTCGCTCGGGATTAAGAAAACGTTCGAACAGCAAATCGAATTCCAGTGGATCCAAATCGGTGATTTTCAGCGCATAGGCCACCAGTGATCCAGCACCAGACCCTCGACCCGGTCCCACCGGAATGTTATTGTCTTTACTCCACTGGATAAACTCCATCACGATCAGGAAGTAACCGGGAAAACCCATTTTATTAACCACTTTGAGTTCGATGTCTAGCCGCTCGTCATACTCAAGGCGTTTCGTTTTACGCTCTTCTTCATCGGGGAAAATTTGGATCAATCGTTCTTCAAGTCCAACTTCTGATACCTTCACCAAGAAGTCATCAATGTTTAAATCACCGGTTGGAAAATTAGGCAGGAAATATTCGCCCAAACGTACGGTAACATTACAGCGTTTGGCGATTTCTACCGAGTTTTCCAGCGCCTCGGGAATATCAGCAAACAGCTCAAGCATCTCTTGTTCAGTGCGCAAATACTGTTTGGCACTGTAACGTTGGGGTCGGCGCGGATCGCCCAGCACAAAACCATCATGAATACTGACCCGAATTTCATGGGCATCAAAATCGCCTTCTTTAAGAAACACCACATCGTTGGTCGCCACCACTGGGATCTGCATTTGCTGTGATAACTCAACTGCCAGATGAAGATAATCTTCTTCATTGGGTCGGTCGGTGCGGATCAGTTCAAGAAAATAGTGATTGCTAAAATGCTGCTGGTAAAATTGAGTCATTTGGTAGACCATCTCAACATTGCCCTTGAGCAACATTTGGCCAACATCCCCTTCTCGGCCACCAGATAAGATAATCAAACCCTCGGCATGTTCCACTAGCCAGTCACGGTCCATCACCGCTCTCTCTTGAATATGACCGCGCAAATAGGCTTTAGAAATCAACTCGGTGACATTGCTATAACCTTTGTTGTTGGTCGCCAATAACACTAGGCGAAATAACTCATCACCCATCTCATCTGAACGCATCCAAGCATCAACACCAATAATCGGCTTAATACCCGCACCATGCGCAGCGCCATAATATTTGACCACCCCACACAGGTTCATCTGATCGGTTAACGCCACCACTGGCATACCCATCTCAGTCAGTTGGTTAATGATGGGTTTGACTTTGTTCAGCCCGTCGCGCATCGAAAAGTCACTGTGTAGGCGCAAATGGACAAACTGTGGATCAGACATGATGTTTTTTCTCCCGCAAAGCCAGTGTCACTGGTTTGAAGCTTTTACGATGATGTTCTGTCACCCCGTGCTGTTGCAATTTTTCAAGGTGTAATTTGGTCGGATAACCCTTGTGTTGAGCAAAACCATATTGTGGAAATATTTGATCAAGCGCCTGCATTTCGGCGTCACGAGTCACCTTGGCCAAAATAGACGCCGCACTGATTTCTGCCACCCGCGCATCGCCTTTAACTATCGCCTGTGCAGGCATGGCTAAAGGCGGGCAACGGTTGCCGTCAATAAAGACAAATTCAGGGGTGATTGATAGCTGCTCAACCGCACGGGTCATCGCCAGCATGGTGGCTTGGAGGATATTCAATTGGTCAATCTCGCTCGGGCTGGCCCGGCCAATCGCCCAGCATAATGCCCGCTCGCGGATTTGTTCGGCCAGTAGATTACGTTTTTTCTCGGACAGTTTTTTTGAATCGGCGAGACCTTCAATCGGGCGATTGGGGTCTAAAATCACCGCTGCGGTGACCACATCACCGACCAGCGGACCTCGGCCCACTTCGTCGACACCGGCGATTAAATTCACTGTGGGACGGATTATTGGATCATATGTGGACATAAGCAGGGCCTGTGTGAATCTGGTGGTTAATAGTTTTTAATGACATCCAAAACCGCCTGGGCGGCATGTTCACTGGCACCTAAACGAATGGCATGATGAATACGGGTGAATTCAGCGATAAGCTCGCGATTGTCAGAACTCAGATAACCTTCAACCAGTTTAAACAGATGATTAGGTTCAACCTCGTCCTGCAACACCTCCGGCACCAAGGCTTTGCCCGCCAGTAGGTTGGGTAAAGAAAAGTGATCAACATTCACCAAGCGATTGAAAATCTGAAAAGACAACCATTTGAATTTATACGCCACTACCATCGGTCGTTTGATTAAGGTGCCTTCTAAGGTCGCCGTACCTGAGGACATCAGCATCACATCACAAGCAGACATCACTTCCCGAGAGCGGCCATCAACCACCACCAAATCTAACTGTGGGGCGACACTGTCTTTGATGCTCAGTAACTGAGCTTTACGCTTGTCGTTGACCAGTGGCACCACCACCACTAAATCAGGGTGTTTCGCTTTAAGCATCACTGCGGTTTGCAAAAAAGGTGCTGCCAACATCGCCAATTCAGTACCACGACTGCCGGGTAATAACGCCAGTACTTTGGCATCCGCTTGGATACCCAGCGCAGCCCTAGCAGGTTTTTTGTCTGTTTCAAGCGCGATGTCATCCGCCAAGGTATGGCCGACAAATTTGGCAGGTACATTATGTTGTTGGTAAATTTCTAATTCGAAAGGTAACAGGCATAACACTAGGTTGGTGGCTTTGGCAATTTTGAAGATCCGCTTCTTACGCCATGCCCACACTGAAGGGCTAACATAATGCACGGTTTTAATGCCCACATCTTTGAGCCGCTGTTCTAAGCCAAGGTTAAAGTCTGGGGCATCGATGCCAATAAAGAGGTCTGGGGGATTGTTGCTGAAATGCTCGACCAGTTGTTTGCGTACGCTTAACAGTCGTCGGTAACGACCTAGCACTTCAACAATACCCATCACCGACAACTCTTCCATATCAAACAGGCTATGACAACCATCAGCCAGCATCAGCGGTCCGCCAATGCCTTCAAAGGAAGCCTCGGGGTGTTGTTTTTTTAACGCCCGGATTAACCCTGAGCCTAAAATATCACCCGAGTGCTCACCGACGACAATGCCGATGCGCATTAGCGAATAATGCCCCGTGAAGAGCGACCAATAAAGTCGGTAAATACCGCGACTTGTGGGTATTTTTCGGCCGAGGGTGCCAGTACTTCAAGCGCCTCATTGATGGTTTGTTTTTTGCGGTAGACTTCTTTGTACGCCTGTTTGATGGCACTGATGGTGTCTTTGTCCATGCCTCGGCGTTTCATGCCTTCGGTGTTTAAACCATAAGGTTCAGCGCGCTGGCCTGACGCCATCACATAAGGCGGTAAATCTTTGGGCACCATAGAGCAGGCAGAACAAAAGCTGTGAGAACCGACATGGCAATATTGATGCACCGCGACAAATCCGCCCAGAATCACCCAGTCACCGACATGAACATGACCGGCTAAAGAAGCGTTATTGGCCAATATATTGTTGTCGCCAATGACGCAGTCATGGGCGACATGCACATAAGCCATAAACAGGTTGCCGCTACCGATGATGGTTATACTGTTATCCTGAATGGTACCGCGATGAACAGTAACACTTTCACGAAACACGTTGTTGTCGCCGATAACCAATTCAGTGGCTTCGCCAGCGTACTTTTTGTCCTGACAACCTTCACCTACAGAAGCAAACTGAAAAATATGATTCGCTTTGCCGATTCGGGTTGGTCCTTTGACCACCACATGAGACTCAATGATGGTATCATCACCAATAACAACGTCAGCACCAATATAACTCCATGGGCCAATGGTCACATTCTCGCCAATGATGGCCGACGGATCGATGATTGCAGATTCGTGGATCATAACAACCTCTGTAATTAAATCTTAACCCGAGCCAATGTTAGCTCAGCAGTACAAGCCAACTTACCGTCAACTTTCGCTTCACCATGAAACTTCCAAATACCCCGTTTTTCTTTGACCAGTTCAACGTGTAAATGCAATGAATCACCTGGCACAACCTGCTGCCTAAAACGGGCTTTATCCACCCCAGCAAACAAGTAAAGTTCTTTGTCATTACGGTCTTTAACCATTTTGAATCCCAGCAATCCCGTCGCTTGGGCTAACGCTTCAAGGATCAGAACACCAGGGAAAATAGCTTTTTCAGGGAAGTGGCCAGTGAAGACTGGTTCGTTAAAGGTGATGTTTTTTAAAGCATGTAAACTTTTGCCCGGCACATAACTAAATACTTTATCGACCAACAGCATCGGATACCGATGCGGCAGTAGTTCGAGAATTTCCTGGATATCAAACCCATTATCCAGCTCAGCCTCATCCAGCTTAGCATCATCCAGCTCAGCATCGCTGCTGTGGGATTCATTTTGTTCAGTCATGCAGGTGTTCCTGTTGTATGTAAGCAGTGTTGTAAACGGTCTATTTGTTTTGTTGTTGCAACAGCGACTTTAGCCGACTGATGTCTTTGTCTTGCTGACGCATTTTCTGATGCATCAAGTCGAGCTGTTTTATTCTGGCATTCACCCGTCGCCAATCTTGGCTGGGCATACTGGTCATACCCGATGAATACGAACCCGCTTCTTTAATGTCTTTGAGCACGATAGCGTTAGCTGTTAGCATCACATTATCTGTCACGGTCAAATGACCGCCAATGCCAACTTTGCCAGCAATCGCACAGCCTGAACCAATGCTGGTGCTACCCGCCACCATTGCGCCACCCGCCATCGCAGTATTGTTGCCAATAATAACGTTATGGGCGATATGGCACAGGTTGTCGATGATAACGCCATCGCCAATCACGGTATTATCCAAAGCGCCTCGGTCAATACAACTGTTGGCACCAATTTCAACGCGATCACCAATGGTCACCCCGCCTAACTGAGGGATTTTCACCCATTGGCCACGATTAGGGGCATAACCAAAACCATCAGAGCCAATCACCGCGCCTGACTGGAACAGGCAATCCCGACCAATCGACACATCATGATAAACACTGACATTAGACCATAAACGGGTACTCTCGCCAATCACGCTATTTTCGCCAACAAAACAACCGCTGCCGATAGTCACGTTTTCGCCAATCACTGCCCCTTTACTGATCACCGCATTATCGCCAATCGATGCTGTAATAGCCACATCGGCACAATGCGCCACCGTCGCCGATGGGGCAATCCCAGGAGATTGGGTCGGTGTGGTGTCCATCAGTTGGGCCAGCATGGCATAACCGAGGTACGGATTGTCCAGCACCACAGCAATCGCCGCGCAATTGGCCTGACAATATTCCAATTGATTAGGATGAATCAATACCGCTGCCGCCTGGCAATCGGCCAGTTGATCGCGGTATTTAGGGTTGGTTAAAAAGCTGATACAGTCCGCAGTCGCGTTGGCCAACGTGGCAATACGCTCAACTTGGCAATTTTCATCACCATGGACCTCACCGCCTAATTCAAGCGCGATATTAGCCAGCGAAAAAGCCATTATTAACCCTTTTTAACTCGATCTGCGACTTTAAGTGAGATATCTGATTTTTCGCCAGCAGTCATAAACGCAATCGAGGCTTTGTGTAATACGATGTCATATCCACCGCTTTTGGCCTCTGCTTCAATCGCTTGCTGAACCTTAGCCAATACTTTGTTTTGCTCTTCTGCACCACGACGCTGCATCTGCTGTTGCAGTGGCTTGCTCTTCGCTTCTAACTCTTGCTGCTGGCCCAGAATGGTCTGTTTCAATTCATCCTGTTGTGCAGTGCTTAAAGTCGCGCCTTCACGCTGCAATTTGTCATAGTTATATTTGGCATCGGCCTGCAATTTTGTGATGGCTTCTACCTGGTCTTTAAACTCATCACGCACACGTTGCTGAATAGCAGCCATTTCAGGTAACTGTTGCGCTACCGCTTGAACGTCAACAATGGCGATCTTTTGATCTTTTGCCTGAGCATTGCCCAACATAATCAATGACCCTAATAGTACCAGTGCGACATTTTTAACTGCTTTGTTCATAATTTCCTCTTCATTATCAATATAATTGTAATTTGTTAGTAGAACGACTTAAAAGGTCGTTCCTATATTAAAGCTAAATCTTTTGGTCTTATCACCCGGGAAATCTTTAAACGCCTTGGCGAAGTTAAAGATCATTGGTCCCATCGGCGATAACCACTGTAACGATAAACCACCAGATGCTCTAAACGTACTCGGATCGGAATAATCACCCATCTCGATTCTGTCATTATTCGGCAACGCCGCCAGATTACCATAATCGAATTCGGTATCCCAGATATTACCTGCATCAACAAAGAAACTGGTTCTAATTGAATTGGCAATCTCCTCAGAGATAAACGGTAATGGGAATATCAACGATAAACTACCCGTGGCAATGGCATTACCACCCACCGCCGCTTGATCACGAGAATTACCCGGCAACGTGGTCACGATATCATACTCAGGTCCGAGGATAATATCACGCGGGTCGATTTCGCCATTTTCATCCGGTGAACCCGGTATCGTCTGTGGGATTTTATACACCGCTTTTGGTCCAATGGTATTAGGCTCAAAACCACGTACTTCGTTTTGACCGCTACGGAAGTTTTCTCTAAACGGCAATACTTGATCAAAGCCGTTTTTATCACCAAAACCATTACCATAACCGAGTTTGGCTTTCGCCATCACGGTCCAAGTTTGCATCCGATTCAGTGGATAGTAGAAACTGGCGTTATAACTGAGTTTGAAGTACTGCACATCAGAACCCGGTATGGTGACTTTTAACTGCGCACTCTGACTAGAACCGTCAGACGGGAAAGTCCCGCGGTTAAGGGTGCTTCGATACCAACCAAAACTCGCTTCAAGGTTGGTATATTCAATGCCTTTATCTGGGTTATCAGGGTCTTCAAATAACGATTTAAACACTTTAATCTGTTCGTATTCGTTAATACGTGACACATTTTCATATTTAAACGTTAACCCGGCATTCAGACTGTTAGCCTCATCAATAGGGAAACCCAGCACCGCGCCCAAAGCATAAGACTCTGATCGATAATCGGTGAATGAACGCTGTTTACTGGCATCATAACTACTGTAACTGAGGCTACCACCGAGGCTCACGGCATCAATGGTAAAATAAGGGTCGGTATAGGAGAGGTTAAAACTTTCATAACCTTTGGAGGTATTCAGACCAAGGCCAACCCGGTTACCGGTGCCAAGGAAGTTGCTTTGCTGTACGCCAGCCTGAAAAGCAAGACCGTTGAAATCACCGTAAGATACACCGACGTTAAATGAACCCGCCAGCTGTTCTTTAATGGTAAAGGTCACGTCGACTTTATCGTCCTCGCCCGGTACGGGTTTGGTTTCAAACTCCACGCTTTCCATATAAGCCAAACGCTGAATTCGGTTTTTCGACAACTCAAGCAAGTCGTTAGATAACCAAGAGCCTTCCATTTGGCGAATTTCACGACGCATAACTTCATCAGACGTAGTGCCGTTACCGACGAAATTAATCCGGTTAACATAAATGCGTTTACCCGGCGTCACCTGAATGGTTAGCTTAACTTCTTTGTTCTCTTCATCAATGTCTGGAATGGTCTGCACTTTAGAATCAGCATAACCAAAACGGCTCATAAACTGGTTGATCATCTTTTCGGTGTAGGTGATCACCGCGCCGTTATATAACTCACCTTTGGTGATTGGAATCACTCTGCGCAAGGTTTCTTCCCGGCCCAGCAAGTCACCAATAAAGTCAAAACCAGTCACGGTATACTGCTCACCTTCGTCAACATTGAGGGTGACATACACCGCATCTTTGTCCGGGGTCACCGAAACTTGGGTAGAATCGACGTTAAAACGCAAATAACCACGGTCGAGATAGAAGCTTTTGAGTTTTTCAAAATCGCCTTGCAAAGTCTGCTTACGATAACGATCATCGCTCATAAACTTCCACCACGGCAAATCATGCTCAGATTCAAACTCTTTTAACAGCTCTTGATCAGAAAACACGGTATTACCAACGATGTTAATTTGCTTAACCGATGCGGCCGTGCCTTCGTTAAAAGTGAAATCGAGTTTCACCCGGTTACGGGGTAAATCAATGACATTGATGTCCATCGATGCGTTATATTTACCGACACTGTGGAAGAAATCCAACAGGCCATTTTTGATTTGTTGAATCGTGGTTCTGTCGAGTGTTTCACCCGCCAACAAACCATTGCCTTCGAGACTGTCGGTCAGCTGTTCGTCTTTGATGTCTTTATTGCCATCAAAAACCACAGAGTCAATAATGGGCCGCTCGCGGACACTAAAGACCACTTGGTCGCCATCTCTAAGCACCTCGATATCGTCAAAAAAACCAGAGCCATATAATAACCTGACCGTACGCGTCAGCGTGAAATCTGAAATTTCATCACCGACACTAAACGGGATATGCGTTAATGCCGCACCAACAGTGACTCGTTGTAACCCCTGGACTTTCATGTCTTCTACAACAAACTTATCATCAGCAGCGGCTGTTAGGCTTGCGCCTGCCAGCAATACAATTGGAAGAATTCTTTTTACCATCATTATTTTCAACAGTTTCCTACGAATACTACAAACGGGATATATCATTAATTAGTGCAACACTCATTAATAAAAACAGTACTATTGCGCCAAACTTAAAACCTAATTCTTGCGTCCTTTCAGAGACCGATTTGCCACGGATAAGTTCAATCATATAGTAAAATAAGTGCCCTCCATCCAATATTGGCAAGGGTAGCAGGTTAATTACCCCTAAATTCACACTAATCAGTGCCAGAAAGCTTAAAAACGGCACGAGACCATAATTGGCACTTGTGCCTGCCCCTTGGGCGATAGAAATCGGCCCACTGAGGTTTTTTACCGATACATCACCGGTAATGAGCTTGCCAATCATCACAAAACTGAGTTTCACCAACTGGGCAGTTTTTTCTGCGCCACGATAAAAAGCTTCAAAAAATCCATATTCAATGGTGATCAAATGCGCCTTCGGCCACGGCTCTCCCACTGGGGCAATGCCGACAAATCCCTGAGTAAAGCCATCATTGCCTTCACGAGCTTCGGGTGTCACCACCAGCGTTTTGGCCTGTCCATCACGAATGATGGTGAAATCGAGTGCCGTATTGGCATTGTTTTGCACCACATCCACCAACTGACGCCAGCCCTGCATGTCTTCGCCATTGATGGCGGTGATGGTATCACCTTTAATTAATCCGGCTTTAAACGCCGCAGAGGCGTCAGTGACTTGAGCAATTTCGGTGGTAATTCGAGGACGAAAGATGGTGATGCCGAGGCTGTCAAATGCCGATACCTTGTCTGGCTCAAACTGCCATTGGCGCGTATCCAGTTTATACTGTTGTGGTGTGCCATTCGCTGGAGTCACCCCTGCTTCGTCAAGCGTCACGGTGTCTATGGTCAATGAGTCGTCGCCAATACTGCCGACCAAAGCCAAATTCACCGCTTGCCAGTTAATGGTGTCGGTGCCATTGACGGCGACGATTTGACTATTGCTTTGCATCCCACTGACGGCAGCGATAGAGTCAGGCTGAACCTTACCCACCACTGGTTTAACTGAAGCTTCGCCAATCAAATACATCAGCCATAACACCAATACCGCAAAAATAAAATTGGCGGCGGGGCCGGCAAAAATGACGGCCATGCGTTGCAGCACGGTTTTGTTGTTAAATGCCTGGTCTTTGATGACCTCAGGCACATCATCAATTCGGCCATCAAGCATTCTGACATAACCCCCTAAAGGGATGGCCGCAATGACAAACTCGGTGCCTTGTTTGTCAAACCAGCGAAATAAGGTTTTGCCAAAACCAATCGAAAAACGTTCGACCCGTACGCCATTACGCCGCGCGACCCAAAAATGGCCATATTCATGCACCGTCACCAAAATACCCAGCGCGACGATAAAAGAAGCCGCATTCCATAAAAAAACTAACATCAGTGTACCCTTCCAGATTGAGCGACAAACTGTTCGGCCATCACTCGGGTTTGGCGATCAATTTCCAGCAGCGCCTCTAAAGACGTTGCCTTGATATCGCAGCCCTTGGCCAGACACATTTCATTAATTCGGCTGATATCAACAAAACCAATGTGTTGGGCCAAAAACGCCGCAACAGTCACTTCATTGGCGGCATTGAGAATGGTGGTAAAACCCTGCCCTTGGGTGCAAGCATTCATCGCCAGCCTAAGGTTGGGATAACGATTATAATCTGGTTCAGCAAAGGTGAAGTTTTTGGTTTTGAAAAAATCAAAGGGTTCGACCCCCGACTTGATGCGCTCTGGATAGGCCAGCGCATGAGCGATTGGCGTGCGCATATCAGGGTTACCCATTTGTGCTATCACCGAACCATCAACATATTGCACCATCGAATGAATCACACTTTGTGGGTGGATAACGACACTGATATTTTCTGGTTTGAGATTAAACATCACGCAGGCTTCGATGTATTCCAGCCCTTTATTCATCATAGTGGCCGAATCAACCGATATTTTTTGTCCCATCGACCAATTGGGATGAGCCACTGCTTGTGCTGGAATAATAGAAGAGAATTGATGTAACGGTTTGGTTAGAAATGGACCGCCGGAGCCGGTGAGAAGAATTCTTTCAATGCCGGAGCCTGCCGACAACCCTTGAGGCGCATCACTGCTCGCTGTCATCATGTTACGTTGAACTTGCTCAGGCAGGCATTGGAAAATGGCATTATGTTCGCTGTCGATGGGTAACAAAGTCGCGCCGTGTTTTTTGACTTTATCCATAAACAAAGCGCCCGTCATCACCAGCGCTTCTTTATTGGCCAGCAAGATTTTTTTGCCCGTTTCAACCGCGGCCAAAGTAGGCAACAAACCCGCAGCACCGACTATGGCGGCCATCACGGTATCAACTTCAGTGGCTGAACTCACTTGTGATAAAGCTTCAACACCGCTGAGCACTTGGGTGGTACAGGGTTGGTTTTTGGTTTTGGCTTGGTGTGATGAAGGCTTTGGTGAAGATAAGAGTTGCTCAAGTGCTTTGGCTGCGTCAGGGTCAACCATTACCGCATAATCAGGATTAAATTGACGACACTGTTGTACCATCAACTCGACATTGCTAAATGCGGTCAAAGAATGCAGGCGATAGCGTTCAGGGTGCCGTGACACCACATCAAGGGTGCTTTTGCCGATGGATCCGGTCGAACCAAGAATACACAGAGTTTGCACGTTAGAAATCACTTAAAACCTTTATGAAAGCGTAAATAATGACACAAAACCCTATACCAAAAAGATATAGAGTAAAATAAATATCGGCGTTGCCGCCACCAAAGAATCAATGCGGTCGAGCAATCCGCCATGTCCTGGCAAGATAGTACCAGTGTCTTTAATTCCTGCCGCTCTTTTTAACATGCTTTCATTTAAATCGCCCACGGCAGAAACAATCGCCGTGACAATGGCAATCACCAGCAACACTGGCACACTACCAAAAACATTTTCACTATCACCACTAACAAAAGCGACATTGATCAATAAAGCCAATACAGCCACACAGACCAAACCACCGAAAAACCCTTCAAGCGTTTTATTGGGGCTGACCTTTGGCATCAATTTATGTTTACCAAAACGTTTACCACAAAAATAGGCACCGACATCCGCCGCCCAAACAATACTTAACGAGGCAAATAACAAATGCGCACCAAAATACGGTTCACTGTCGATATTGAGGGTTCTGATCGCAATAAAAGCAATCCAGGCAGGAATTAGGGTTAATACCCCAATCAATCCTTTAACCAACATGTTATCGCGCCATAAGCCGCTGTTATTGGGATAAGAATATACCAGAAAAGCAGCAACCAACCACCACAATGCGGCCACCAGCAGAATATTTTGATATAAAGGCGTCAGCCCATTATCTAACGAGCCCCACATCGCAGTAACAGGGGCAACGACTGCCAGCAAAGCCATAATGATGCTGATCACCACCATAAATACCACTCGATTGATGTTGCTGGTAAGGCCCATTAAAGGACCCCATTCCCACGCACCAATCAAGATAACAATGCTGCAAAAAATCGCAAACGCCTCGGCCCCGAGAAAATAAACGCAAGCGAGCGTCAACGGTGCCAACACCAGGCCAGTGATAATTCTTTGTTTTAACAAGGTGTAAATCCTTAAAGCTTATCCGCCAACAATGGCCGATAAATGATTATTATATTATTTAAGCAGTTGCTGTTTTACCTGTTCACCAGTACAGCCATAACGTCGTTCACGCGCGACATAAGCCCCGACCGCTTCACCAAATACTTCATCAGAAAAGTCTGGCCATAATTGTTCAGTAAAATACAACTCTGCATACGCGGCCTGCCAGATCAGAAAATTACTGATGCGATAATCACCACCCGTTCTAATCAGCAAGTCCAGTGGCGGCTGATCAGCCAGCGCCATATGTTTACTCATGCTATCTTCACTGATAGTCGCTACATCGATGTCATTATCAATGCATTCCTGAGCCGCTCGCCGAGCCGCTTCGGTAATATCCCAGCGACCACCATAATTGGCGGCGATATTGAGCATCAACGAACTGTTATGCTCAGTTTGCGCTTCTGCTTTAGCAATTTTCTGCTGCAACTTATCCGAAAAACGGCTTTTATCGCCGATAACGTTAAGACGCACATCGTTTTTATCGAGTTTTTTGACTTCTTTGGTCAGTACCATCATAAACAGTTCCATCAGCGTCGACACTTCATCTTCAGGTCGTCGCCAATTTTCACTGCTAAAGGCAAACAACGTGAGTGAGGCAATACCATTACGACGGCAAAAGCTCACCGCACGCCTGACGGCCTCAACACCGTTCTTGTGCCCCCACACTCTGGGCTTATTTTTTTGCTGCGCCCAACGACCGTTACCATCCATAATGATGGCAACATGTTGGGGCAAGTCCTGTTGCGACAATTCATCTTGTTCAGCAGGCTTTTGTTCAACTGGTTCGAATGACATTGATTACACCGACTTTTTAGCGGGCCTTAATAAAAAACGCCGTGTAGTATAACCCACACGGCGTTGTTACTCTATTTTTTTTATGGTTGATTAAATTGGTGAAAAATCGTACTAATTCGACGGCAACCGCAAACGAGGTCACGCCGCCTTCAAATATTGCATCAACACCCGGTGCAGGGCATCAATGACAATCGGTTTGGTTAAATAATCTCTAAAACCAATGCCTTTAGAACGGTTCAATTGATCAACCACCGCATCGGCCGACAACGCCACCACTGGGATATTGGCTGACATTGGCATGGCCAATATCGCCTTGGTGGCTTCAATACCATTCATACCCGGCATATGCATATCCATTAAAATTAATTCCGGCGGCGTTTCTTGGCGACAAAGCTCAATGGTTTTATCTATCGCTTGTTGGCCACTTTTGGCCTGTTCAACCGTCACACCATAACGTTCTATCAACGCACAAATCAGCATTAGGTTAGTATCAACATCATCCACCACCAACACCCGACTACCATTAGCAAAATTCATCGGCAATACCTCCTCGGCCTCTATTAGGGCCACTTTCACTTCAACCAGCGGTATTTCGAGGGTAAAACAACTGCCCTTACCCACCTCAGATACCAAACTTAAACCACCACCGAGCATTTCGGCCAGCTTGCGAGAAATGGCCAACCCCAATCCAGTGCCTTTTACATTATCGTTACTGCGTGCAGATTCCTGCACAAATGGACTAAAGATAGCCTCTTGGCGAGCTTCGCTAATACCATCACCACTGTCCACGACCCTAAACGTTAAAGTTTGCTGATAGTGTGAAATATCCAGCGTGATCACCCCACCTTCTGAGGTAAATTTCACCGCATTACCGAGCAAATTATTGAGTATTTGGTACAATTTTGTTTGATCGCACTCAATCAGATTAGGCAAGTCGTCTTCTGTTTTTAAAGAGACGATAATATTTTTATCCTTGGCCTTAAGTTGATAACCTGCGATTAAGTTTTTAAGCCGTTCAGCTAAAGCAAAGGTAGCGAGATTGACTTCTTCATGACCAGCTTCTATTTTCGTTAAGTCTAATACATTATTCACCAAAGATAACAATTGGCTCGAACAATCGTGGATCACCGTCTGATACATTTTCTGGTTATCATCAGACAGGGTATGTCCCCTGGTCACCAATAATTCAGAAAAACCAATAATACTATTGAGTGGGGTGCGAATTTCATGGCTAATAGTGGCCAAAAACTGAGATTTTGATTGATTGGCTGCATCCGCCGCTTGACGGGCTTCTTCGGCTTCTTTTCTTAACAGTTCAGCGGTTTCGTTGGCTATCACCAGCGCCTGATGTTTCTGGTAAAGGTCGACAAAAGTGCGAATTTTATTGTCTAACAAAGGGGCCGATATGGGTTTGATCAGATAATCGACGACCCCAGACTCATAACCTTTAAAAATATTGCTTTGGCTGTCAGAGGTCGCCGTCACCAAAATAATCGGCAATACCGCCGTTTTCGGCTGCGTCCGTAGCAAGGTCGACAACGCATAACCATCCATCTCGGGCATTTGTACATCCAGCAAAGCTAGCGCAAAGTCATGTTCTTGTGACAGCTTAAAACCTTCTGAGGGACGTGTGGTGCTAATCAATTCAACCGGATGACCACCGTCTTCAATCATGGCTTCGAGAATTTGAATATTGGTTTTTTTATCGTCAACGATAAGAATTTTTGCACGCGGTATTACTGGCTGAATGGTTGACTTGGTTTCCTGCATATATCTAACTTTGGCTGCTTACATTACATAAGATAGTTATAGCAGCAAAATAACCATTGTGTTGATTTATTTCGAGGTTTTGTGTCACAACGGCTGAGGATTGTGCTTATTATTCAACAATATGAGAAACCAACCTATCTGCTGGTCATTAAAAGAGCCATACCAGCCACAAAATGTTATCCTACCCGCCTTTTTTAACGGGCTTGAACTGGCTTAGCTGTTTTTTAACTGGCGCAGTTAAGCGTAGACATCCCTCTACAACTGTTGTTTTTAGACCACACTTTTTCGCTTAAGCAAGTTTAGGCAATCATTCGAGAGTATCAATGGAAGGCATAATTAGTTTTTTAAATTCAATCACTTATAAATATTTATCACGATTTCTCAAGGCTGGCATCAGCGTTGCTATAAAGCCATCGTGAACAAACAAAATAAATAAGGATTGAGATTATGAACAAGCATTGTATGAATGCTAAATCGCTGACCAGCATCACCGCTGCCGGCCTGTTTACCCTACTGGCTGTACAACCTGCCACCGCTTTGGCTAACGAACAGTTATCAAACGGGGTAAATATCAGTGGTTCCCCCGCTTGGATCATCGATGATATTGTCTGTGAAGGTAATAACACCACCGACTGTGACTTTATCACCAAGAAGTATTATCAGCATGTGGGAGATGTATTAGATCCCAATGAAATCGCCGACGCCAGATTACGCCTCGGCACCTTGTTTCAGTTTAAAAACGTCTCTACCCGACTGAAAAAAGGCGCTGAACGGGGCCATGTAGTAGTGGTTTTTGCGGTCAGTGAAGCCAGCAATATTCAATATGACCTTGGACTGGGTTATCGATACGGCCAATTCGAATCAAAATTTAACGATTGTAATAACCCCGATTCACTGCTTGAACTGAACACCAATTGCTTAGTCAATAACACCACGGCAACATCTGTACCAATCAATATTGCGGTGACCGATTTTAAT
>JBLGCB010000074.1:0-21048 GCA_047617105.1 Phenylobacterium sp.
CCCTTACGGCGTTCGGCAAAAATAGCGATACTATTGATGCCCGAATTGATTTGGCTAATATAGGCTTTGGCCAAATCAATTCTGGAATAATGCCATTTTGAGGTTGCTGGTGAAATTGGTGTTGTCGTTGATGTCATGAGTTGATTCATCCCCATTCATCTAGTTTTCATGAATTCATCTATTTTACATGAATGATGATGAAAGGCAATTTTGAGCAAAAAGGAGTAACTGTTCAGCGTGCTTAGATTTTGCTTCAGAACAAGGCCTTAACTTGAGAAATAGTCGCACGGAAAATAGGCGCATATGGGTCATATGTAACTGTTTGAGTACGACAATAACGCCGTTATGGTGGATAAGATGAGTGCGCTGGATTGTTACGAAAGGGATATTCAAAACTGTGAGCTGGCTCACAGTTTTACTGTGAAATAGCGGTTATGATAATAACCAGTCTCCCAAGACAAGTTGAAGTATCCTCCCTACAGGTTACCTCAGCCACTGAATTCTCATACCACAGAAACTCAGAAAAATGACACTATTTTTCTACCGGTAGCCACCAAGTTTCTGTGGTTTTTTTTGCCTGCGATTTGTATAGTTCCTGCCTAATACTGAATTCTTTCATTTCTACATGTCTATTAACTGATGCTATACTATCAATTAACTCCTCTATTAGACGATAACGGTTATTATAATGTCAATTAACCAGTTGCTAACACCTGGCGAAGTACAAACCACTCTGGCAGTTCAATTTAAACGCGCCCGGTTAGAATTAGGCCATAGCCGCGCTAAAGCAGCGAAATTATCTGGGGTGCCGGAGGCAACATTAAGAGGGTTCGAAACTAAGGCGCAAATTTCTTTACGTCAGTTTTTAATGTTGTGTCACGTATACGGCGATATGGCAGCCAGTGAACAGCTCTTTGTGCCAAAACCTGCACTTACCATGGATCAGTTATTGGCAGCAGAGGCTAAACCGAAACGTATCAGGGGGCGGTCATGACAGCTTTGTTGGTCTATTTTCATCAAAGCAATGATGATGCCCAGTTACTCGGCAGATTGCTTTATAAACAAGGGCTGGCGTATTTGGAATTAGACAGTGGTTTTGTCCAGCGTGGTATCAATATTTCTCCGCTGAATCTTAAACTCGATAGCAGTTTGCAAATATCATCAAGAACCCCCTTTAATGGTTTGCATGGCGTATTTGCTGACTCGTTACCCGACGGTTGGGGATTGTTGTTGATGGACAGGTACTTTCGTCAATCAGCCAAATCACTTGAACAAATCACACCATTAGATCGCTTAGCTTATATGGGCGACAGGGCGATGGGTGCCTTATCTTACCAGCCTGATTTGGGTGAAATGTCTGAGGATAACCAATATACGCCACTGGTTTTAAGTGATATCGCCCAACAGTCATTACAGATTTATCAAGGTAGCGTTGAAGACGTCACCACGCAATTACAAATTCTCGGCGGTTCGCCCGGTGGAGCGCGACCAAAAGCCATTATCGGCTTAAATCAAAATCAAGCGATTAGCGGTGCTGGTAGCCTGCCTGATAATTATCAGCATTGGCTAGTGAAGTTTCCAACGGGTAGTAGCAAAACGGCGCAAGCAGAGGGAACCGTTGAATATATCTATTCAATTATGGCCAGAAATGCGGGTATTGATTTTCCCAAAACCCAGTTGATTGACACTGAGCAAGGTGCTGGGTTTTTTGCTTGCCAACGTTTTGATCGTGGCGATAATAATCAACGAATTCATATGCATACCTTTGCCGGTCTGGTGAATGCTGATTTTCGCGTGCCGGATGCTGATTATTCATTACTGATGCGAGCGACCAGCCATGTCACCCACTCTCACCCTGACTTATGCGAAGTTTTACGCCGGATGATTTTCAATATCCTGTCGGGTAACCGGGATGATCATACCAAGAATTTTAGTTTTGTGATGTCGATGGATGGTATATGGCGCTTATCTGGTGCTTATGACATCACCTTTAATCTTGGTATTAATGGTCATCACAGCATGTCAGTGATGGGTCATGGTCAGAATATATCTAAAAAAGCCATTCAGGATATCGCCGATATGATCCCACTGTCACCTGAAAAAGTGAATTTAATGATTGAGGAAATCGTCCAGTCATTGTCACAATGGCGTAAATTGGCACAAATGTTTGCAGTGCCGGGCGAGATTATTACTGAGATCGACCGTTATATCACCAAGCAAACAAAACGGATCAAATAGATTTTTAATCGTAGGGTGGGCAGGCTATTTTGCCCACGCGTGACGCACCAGCCAAAGATAAGCTCGAACAAAGCAATCTCTCGAATAACAGCGTACATCCGGATGTTATTTAATGCTGGTTCCTTACATCTCAAAAAACATAATTCAGCGTCATTGACGCTGCCCAACTGGTGGTGAACTGCAACTCACCATCGAGGTTACGATAAAGCGGTATTCTTGCCGATGTCGATAACGACCATGTTTCATCAAAACTATACGCCAGCGTAGGCAAGAAAGTCACCCAGTATCCGCCTGTATTGGGAATATCCACTCCGGCACGTTGGTCCGCAGAGGTGGTGCGATAACGTACCGCTGCTTGATAACCCCACGGCGAATCATCCTGATAAGTCGCGCCCACGGCCAGATTGAGTTCATTACCAAAAGTATAATCACGGTCATTCTCACCGTTTGAGGCATAGTTAATTGAACTGTAAACTTGCCAGTTGGCCTGAGCACTAAAAGAATGGGCCAGGTAACCCCACAATAAACCTGAATAAGCGCCGCTGGACGGCTGCATATCTTCGGCCAAATCAATGCCATTATGTTGTGCGGAGTCTTCGCCCAGCGGGACTTTTACCCCGGCACCGAGGGCATATTGCCAGCGTGAATAAACGCTAATCCGAGGCCCGGTGTACTTGAACAACACCACACCGTCACCCACCCCTGAGGCATCCACTTCGCTATTATTACCGATGGCGCGCTGATGTTTGGTGGCCGACAACAAAGTGGCCACTGACCAGTTTTCGTTGATGCCATAACCGAGTTCAAATAAGGTGCTTTGTGATACCCGGTCGCGGTGCGTTTCGTCATTTACTTCGTCGCTGCCACTGTATAAATCGGATATCTTGTGATACTCGTAAGTGGTGCTGAAATACCAATTTTCAGATTGCGGTGATGAAGTGGTGATCGAATTAAGCAATGGCACCCCAGCACAGCTACAAGTGGCGGCATTGGCGCTGCCAACCGTGAACGTACCGAGTAAAACGGGCAAAATGATTCGCATGGTGGTTTTCATTGTTATTCTCCGTTTTTGCTTTTATAGGCTGGGCTGGTAAATCAGCGGATCTTGAAACATCGTCGCCCAAGCAAACCAAAAGGCGGTATAAGATTCAAGCATCGGCAGTGTTTGCCCCATCCTCAGCCCACTGACCGCCTCACCATGAATATTCCAAACATTACCTTCTTGGTCTTCCATTACCACAGGCAACTGGTCAGGCAGGGCGCTAAAGGTTAACTCGGTACCATCAGCAAGAGCGCGGCTATAGGCAACGCCCATACGGCTGGCGGCAGAGCCAATCACCACCACTTTGGCGGTGGCAACGGTATCATTGATCACCATCAAAGCGCTGCCCAAAGCATCAATCGGATAAACTTTGCTGGTATTGCCAGATTTAATCCCCACCACTCGACTTTTAGGATGCAAGCGGGCATCGGGTTTTTCGATGCTGAATAACAAGGTCTGATTGGTCAGGTAGCTGCCATAGGGGTAGGCGTCGTAATCACGGCTAATGCCGGTATTGTCTGACAGTACCTGAGTTTGCGGATACATGGCTTTCCAGTGTGCCCAAGTGGTTTCAATCACATGAGAATTGTGTGACAGTTCAGTTGAGCGCTCGCCTCTCACCGACTTTGATAACATCTGTGCCCACATGCTGTCAGTTTGTCTATCGTAAAGGATCAGGTTTGAATTATATAACAGCCCGGATACGCCAAAAGTTCGGTCTGACGAGGTATCGGCCACGTCCCAAACCAATGATGAACCAGTGAGCGGGCAATAGCTAAATACCAGGTATTGATTGTCGACTTTGTCGTTAACCACTTCATGCCAGTTGAGAATTTTATGCGGATAAGCGCGAATATCGCTGCCACGTTTTATTCCCACCACCATGTCATTATCACTGAGGAATGCCTCGGCCAATGCCCTTGATACCATGGTCGGATAATCCAGTGAAGGTATACCGTCTTTGCCTGGCCCGCCATCAAGCACAAAATCGGTGGGTATTAGCCATTGGTCGGTGGTGGTGGTTGGTGTCGTTGGTGTGGTAGTGGTTTGTCCGCCAGTGTTACTGCTGCCAGAAGAGCCGCCCCCACCGCAGGCGGATAATATTACCGTGGTAAAAATAATGGTCAGGATCTTAAGCATTGCCTTTCTCTCCGCCGTTGTTGGTAAATAGTGCCTTTAGCCAAGGCACTTGTACTAAGCAGACCTACAATGGTTGGATAAAATTTCTCCTAATCAACAAAAAATCCAAAGTAACTATTCAGCGCACTCATTTTTCGCACCATAACGGCGTTATTGTCGTACTCAAACAGTTACATATGATCTATATGCGCCTATTTTCCGTGCGACAATGCCTTGTTCTGAAGCGAAACCTAAGCACGCTGAATAGTTACCAAAGCCAAAGCGGCTTAGGACTCAACCAAAAAATCGGCCAAACTGGCAACGTTATCACAGCCCAGCTGATTCATAATTTGACGTAATTGCTGGCTTAAACAGTTAATGGTATGAATGCCGCCCTGATCACCTAAGGCACCGACGCCATAGACAAAGGTTCGACCTAAAAAGGTAAAGTCAGCGCCGCAGGCCAGTGCGCCAGCAATGTTACTACCGCTGCGTAAACCACTGTCCATAAAGACTTTGATTTGGTCGCCATATTTTTGCGAGATGCGTTGTAACGGTGCCACGGGTGATTCACCCGCATCTAATTGGCGTGCGCCATGATTGGAGACAACCACCGCATCGGCGCCTAATTCAATGGCACTTTGCACGTCAAGTTCGTTGATGACACCCTTGATAACCAATGGCCCCTGCCAGCTGTCTCTGATTGGCTTTAGACCTGCCATATCCACCCGCCCCATCACGGTTTTATTCATAAATTCAGCCAGTTCGTCTGAGGCGATGTTTTTGTCCATATAGGGTTTAAGCGTGGCCATTTCTGGTTTGCCTGCGCGGATGGTCGCTAGCAACCATTGGGGGCAAGACAGCATTTGCAATACGTTGGTCAGCGTCATCTTCGGTGGCATTGCTAGGCCATTACGAATGTCTCTGGGGCGGTAGCCAAAGGTAGGCACGTCAACGGTTACTACTAATACTGGGTATTGGGCGGCTTTGATGCGTTTCAGTAAGTCGGTTCTGATATTGGCATCGGTGGGGTTATAAAGTTGATACCAAGCTTTGCCCTGTGAGACCTCGGCAATGCGCTCTAAAGAACTCGACGATACTGTGCTCAGCACATAGGGGATGTTCTTATCTGCTGCCGCTTTGGCCAAAATTTCAGCAGAGTTGGGCCACATTAATCCTTGCAGACCAATTGGGGCAATACCAAAGGGGGCATCATAACGATGGCCAAATAACTCGACGCCCAAATCGCTGCCGTTAAAGGGTTTGAGAAATTGACTGCGTAATTGTATCGCTTCGATGTCGTGGCGGTTGCGCCGTAGACCAATTTCTTCCATGCAGCCGCCTTGTAAATAGTCAAAGGCAAACTTTGGCATTCGTGAGCGGGCTTTTTGTTTTAAATCCTGGTTATCGGGGTATTTGGGATTGAAAAAATCGTTCATGATTAAGGTCTGTGTTGGCTGATTTAAGCGATGGCTGAGGATGGGGCTAGTGTAGCGAAGTCAGCACACAAATGCGAATGCGGTGTGAAAGGTCAACACGCCCTAGTCTCCTTGGGGCGTATAATAAAAGTGGTTTACTACGGTTGTTCGTTCACTGTCACCGTGATTGTGCCCCGAGCAGAGCTGCTGCCATCGGCAATGGTATAAGCAAAAGAATCAACGCCAACAAAACCTGGATTGGCGGTATAACGCAAATTATTGCCGACTTGATAAACTTTGCCATTGGTTGGTTGTGAACCGATGCCTTTGAGGGTGATCTTGTCGCCATCAGGATCACTATCATTAGCCACCGGGTTATTAATCCAAATAGCGTCATGATTAAATCCGCTTGCCTGGTCATTGACCGCGATTGGGATACCATTGGCTGTGATATTGACGATAATGGTTGCCAACACGGTGGTTTCGCTGTCTGAAGCATGATAGCTAAAACTGTCACTGCCCGAGAATCCAGGGTTGGGGATGTATTGAATATTATTGCCAATTTGAAAGGCTTTGCCATGCGCAGGTTTAGAGGCAATAGAATCTAAGGAAACTTTGTCACCATCAAGATCGTAATCATTGGCAACCGGATTAACAATCCATAATTTGGTATTTTCTTTGCCATGGACAACATCATCCACCGCGACAGGCGCACTATTGGCAGCCATGGCTGATGCACTCAGCAAAGGAAAACTTAGTACGCTTAGCAGGCTTAAAATGACAGGTGAAATTTTGGCTGGCACACAGAAATTGCGCGCAGCAAATATCTTTGAATGGGTATTCATTATTAAAAATCCTTTAATACAGTCTAATCAATGGTCTAAAAAAACCGCAACCATCATATCAAATATTGACCGATAGGCAAGCCTTTTAATTAACTAAGGAACATTTATTCTAAAACTTGGTTAAAAATATAACTACACCTGTAGACAATGAAAATATCTGTGCTACAGTGTCTACAGGTGTAGGCGAGAATAAATATAGCTTTAAGCAAGGTGAAAAATGAGTAAATCATTGAGTGAAGTGCAGTTATCCATTATGACTTCGCTGTGGAGTATCCAACAAGGTTCAGTAGCTGAGGTTATTGCGGCACTGACCGACAAACAATATGCCCGCACCACGGTGGCAACCATGCTAACAAGGCTCGAAAAACAAGCCTATGTTGGCTGTAAAAAAGAGCATGGTGTTAATGTGTATTTTCCGCTGGTAGAACAACAAGAAGTACAGGCTTCGTCGCTGAGTCAGTTACTGAAAAACTTTTTTGGCGATCGCAAATCCAATTTGGTGTCCTTCTTACTCGACGACGATGTCTCTGAGCAAGAACTGGCCCAGGTGAGAGAACTACTTGAAAAAAAGCAGCAGCAATCTAAACCTTGATGATTGGCGGTTCAGATAATGAACGAATGGCTGATCCCTGATTACTGGTTAACCGGGCTGGGAACTTGGGCGATATCTTATTTTTTACATAGTACGGTGATCCTCGGGGGAATTTTGCTGTTGACCCATTTCGCCGGATTTATGTCACAAAGCAGCAAAGATGTACTGGTTAAAGTGGCGTTGGTGGCGGGGATCTTAACCGCTTCACTGCAATTTGTGCAAAGTTCTAACGGCACTTTTATTAATCCTATAGTGCTTAATATTGAGCCGGTGATTCATCGTCAGGCCCCAGCGATTGATCACGAAGTGGTGAAGCAATTATTACAAGTGGGTCCTCCGCTGGCGTCACCAGAGCATCAAGCAGGACAACTGCGCGACAATCCTTTTCAACGTTTTTGGTCGACACATCTGGCCAATATCAGTGGTTTACAATGGTTTTTGGCTTTTTGGCTGCTCGGCAGTGTATTGTCGGCATTGCGATTTATCTACTTGTGGCAAGGGTTCAGTCGGGTCGTGGGTAAAAGACATTCACTAACCCATCAGCCCTCCCTTGATTTATGCCAACGTCTTAAAGACAATATGGTGATTAAACGTCCGGTTAAATTTACCGTCTCCTCGCAAATTGTTTCACCGATGGCGATTGGGCTGTCAGAAATTTGCATTCCAGAAGATTTATGGTCAGCGGTCGACGAAGAACAATTCACCGCCATTATCGCTCACGAGTTGGCCCATGTGGCGAGAATGGACTCGATGTGGTTGTTTTTTTGGCATCTGATGTCGATAGTGTTCTTTTTTCAGCCACTGAATAAACTCACTCAATTGAGCTTTCAGTCTAGGGCTGAATTTCTTGCCGATGCCATAGCCGTGCATCAAACCAAAGATCCGATTGCCATGGTGAACAGCTTGATGAGTGCCGCCAAACTCGCCAGATTGGCATCGTCACATGCCATGGCCACCCACCTGCTGGGGGCCAATGCCACCATTGTTGCACGGACCAAAAGTCTGTTGAATGAAAAACCGCAAAAAACCCAAACCTCGTTATCTTTTATTGCCCTGTCAGCGATGTTGATTGTGGCGGTGGCCGCGTTTGGCTTGCCTGGCATCTCATTGGCGAGCAAACAAATCACCCTAGCCAATGCGGTCGCACAAAAGCTGCGGCCTGACAATAGTGTGGCATGGCAATTTGGCTCAACCTCCGCTTCATCAATATTACCCTTTGAGACCACTATTGAACATCAGGAGTCCATTGCTGGATTGGCGGTGGAGATTTATATTAGCGATGTTACCTTTAGTGAGGATTTTGACCACATTGGCGCAATGGGTGTTGGTGGTAGATTGCATTTTGTCAGTCGCAGTATTTATGAAACCACCTCTTTGTTGGTTGAAACCGATGATGTTGGTGAGGTGCGTTATCGTTATTTAGTCGATAATGATTGGGTTACTGACCAGCGGGCAGCTGAACAGTTTATGCAGCAATTGCTCGATATCACCATGGGACGCAATGATGAATTCAAACGTAACCGACTTAAAGACTATACCAATGATAGGCCGGAGCCAGTGCAGACCGATGCTTATAAGGTGATCACCGAGTTGCAAATCAAAGCGTTGCGTGATGACAGTGCTATTTTTTCTGAGCAAGATTTAAAAGTGATATTGTTGATGTTCAGATCGCCGAATTTATTCAATCAAGCTGAAGATAAATGGGCGGTTGAGAAAATGCAAAATGACAGCCCGTTTGCGTTTGCTGTGGTTAATAGTGGTGCCAATAGTGGTGCCAATAGTGGTGCCAATAGTGCAATACTTAATCCCAATGGTGAGCTTAGTATTCGCACCACCACAGCCGATGGGCTGGTGCAAACTTCAACTTATTATTTAAATAATAAAATGTTTTATCAGCTGTTTTTGACCGCCAGTGGCGGCAATTATATCCATGGTGAAACAGAACAAGCCATGGCATGGTTGCTGGTTCGGCTGCATTTTCAGCAGCCAGAGCATGAACTCATCTGGCTAAAAGAGTAGTTATTAACTAACTAATTAGCTATTTAAACTCACCACGCAGTTCACGCACTTTGAGCTCTAAGTTTTCAGCGGTTGCCTGTTCTGGAGCGATTGGCGCATCGGCTATTAAGGTGATTTTTGACCAAAAGCGTTTGGCGGTGCGTTTAAGCACTTTATCGCCATGATAGCTGAAGAACGACCCCCATAACCCCTGTATTGCCATCGGCACCACCGGCACTGGTGACGCCTCAATGATTCGATTAATACCAGCTTTAAAAAGGTTAATATTACCGTCACGGGTGAGTTTGCCCTCGGGGAAAATACACAACACTTCACCGTCTTCGAGCACCTGTTTAATCGCGGTAAAAGCGTTTTCGTACACCTCTTCGTCTTCTGCTTTGGCGCAAATGGGAATGGTTAGGGCCATTTTAAACAACCAGTTCATGCCAAAAGAGTTGTAGATACGACGGTCCATCACAAAGCGCAGTGGACGACGAACGGCTCCGGCGATCAGCATTGAATCAACAAAACTGACATGATTACAGACCAACACCGCCGGGCCAGTCTCAGGAATATGGTCGAGTCCTTTATGCTGCATTCGATAGACGGTATGGCCCAATATCCAGATGAAAAACCGCAATACAAATTCAGGTAACTGGCGGTAGACATAAATGGCGACCACTACATTCATCACCGAAATGGTAAAGAAATACTGGGGGATGGTCAGCTCCATAATGGTTAAAAACACAATGCCAGCAATGGCGCTGGCGACCATAAACAGGGCATTAAAAATATTGTTGGCGGCGATGACTTTAGCACGCTCGCTTTCTTTGGCTCGGCTTTGCAATAAGGCATATAACGGCACGATAAAAAAGCCGCCAAAGGCACCAATAAACGTTAAGTCAATCAATACCCGCCAAGCGTAAGATTGCTCAAGAAAAGCGGTCAGACCCAACACCGTCTCTGGTAGTATTTGTGGCGAAGCAAAAAACAAATCGATGCCAAAAATGGTCAGACCAATAGAACCAATAGGCACGATGCCCAGCTCAATTTGGTTGCCCGATAGACGTTCGCATAACAAAGACCCCACCGCCACACCGACACTAAACGCGACTAATAGCAAGGTGACCACCGATTGATCGCCACCGAGGTAGTTTTTGGCAAAACTGGGAAATTGGGTCAAATAACTGGCGCCGAGAAACCAAAACCAACTGATGGCCATTATCGACAAAAAGATACTGCGTTCTTGGCGGGCGATTTTTATCGCGTTGATGGTCTGACTAATAGGGCGGAATTTCCAGCGGGGGGCAGGTGTTGTTGAGGGGGCGCTGGTCAGTGGTACTGACGGAATTTGCCGTGAGACGAAGTAGCCAATGCAAGCCAATGGAATAATACAGGCTGACACACCAATCCACGCCTGATCTAAGCCAGCGCCCTCTCTACCAGCAAGAATGCCACCAGTAATGGTGCCTGCTAGAATGGCCAAAAAAGTGCCCATTTCAACCAGCGCATTGGCACCGATGAGCTCTTTGTGCTTAACCAGTTGAGGTAATATGGCGTATTTGACTGGGCCAAAAAACGCCGATTGAGTGCCCATCAAAAATAAAATACCAAGTAACATCAGGTATTGTTCGAACCAGAACGCCACCATTGCCAGCAACATAATCACAATTTCGGCCAACTTGGTAAAACGAATCAGCCGTGACTTTTCGATTCTGTCGGCTAAATCACCCGCTGAGGCAGAAAAAATAAAAAATGGCAGAATAAACAACAAGGCGGCGAGGTTCATCACCAGATTCATATCCCAGGGTAGGGCATCGGCGGCTGAATAGAGCATGATCAACATTAATGCATTTTTGAACACATTGTCATTGAGTGCGCCCAGTGCTTGGGTCAGAAAAAACGGCAAAAAGCGTCGGGTTTTTAATAACGCGAACTGACCTGATGATGGTTCATTGGTTGATGACATGGCATTTTCTTTGGTGGCTTCGCTAGTGGCTAGCAGTTTGCCGTATCTGGCGTCGTTAGGCAATTTTTTCATCAATGATGAAATTTTTGGCTGGCGAAGCCGCTCTATTCATGAGTATTATATAAAATACTTGATTAAACACATTACCAAAGGAAGTTATCATGAATGAGCAAAAAAATATTATTGGTGCAACATTATCGGGTTTATTGGCTTTAGGCGCTATCAGCGTCACAACAGCGGCGCAGGCAGTGCCTGATCAACCCAAAACGTGGGAGAAATGTGCGGGTGTTGCCAAAGCTGGTCAAAATGACTGTGGTGCTTTAGACGGCTCCCATGGTTGTGCGGGTCAGGCGAGCAAAGATAACGCTGATCAAGAATGGGTGTACTTACCCAAAGGCACTTGCACCAAGATCACCGGCGGCACGGTGAAAGCTGAAAAACCGGCCAAATCATAAAAGGATAAATTAAAACGAATGTTTACCTCTAAAGACATTTGTGGCGCAGGCATCGGCCTGCGCACCGCACATATCCAACAGATCCTCACTGAACAACCGGATATTGCTTGGCTCGAAATTTTGGCAGATAACAACTTGTCTACTGGCGGGTTGGTGAATGCCCATATGCACGCCATTCGTGAGCGTTATCCTGTCACCATGCATTGTGTCAGTATGTCACTCGGTTCGACGGACCCGTTGGACTGGGATTATTTGGCACAAATCAAACGGGTCGCCGATACCTTTGATATTAGCTGGATTTCAGATCATATTTGCTTCACCTCTGCGGGTAATCACCATGCCCACGACCTGTTACCACTGCCCTATACCGAAGAGGCGCTAGCCAATCTGGTTGATCGGGTAAAGCAGGTGCAGGACTTTTTAGGTCGTCGCTTGTTATTAGAAAATGCCACCAGTTACATCGAATTTAACCACAGTACTCTGAGTGAAATTGAATTTACCAACGCCTTGGTGCAGCAGGCTGATTGCGATTTATTGTTTGACGTCAATAATGTCTACGTTAATCAGCAAAATCATGGTTCTGATGCGTTGGCGCTGATTAAACAGCTGCCGTTGGATCGAATCAAAGAAATTCATCTGGCGGGTTTTGAAGATTGCGGTGACTTCTTGCTCGATGCCCATAACAACAAAGTATCAAAACCGGTATGGCAGCTGTATGAACAACTACAACTGTTGAAACCCGGCATTGCCACCCAGATTGAATGGGACGCCAACTTGCCTGAGTTGTCGGTATTAATGGCTGAAGCGGATAAAGCCCAAAGCATTATGACAAGGTTATCAAAATAGCATGGCAGATTTATCATTAAAGCAGCTACAGCAGGCTTTTATGGCTGAGCTGTCGGGTAAACCCGATGAAGCTTTTCGCAAGCTGGTGAAAAACAATGTGATTAATGGCCAACTGGGCACAGAGCGACGTATTGATATCTATCATCGCAACCACATTGGTGCCAGAGGCCATGCTTTAAACCAAGTGTATGCGGTGTGTGAAAAAATTCTCGGTGAAGGGGCTTTTAACCAATTGGTGCGTGATTATATTGCCCAGTCTACTTCAAACCATTGGGATCTCAATTTTCACGGCAGCGATTTCGCGGCTTTTTTGCAAACCAAAATCACCACCGTGGCTGAATTGGCCGATTATTTTTATCTGCCAGAATTAGCACATTTTGAATGGGCTTTTCATATTTGCTATTTTGCCGAGGCCAATCGCGGTGAGGCGTTAGTGAGTCAGGACCCGGATAAGCTCAAATTTATCGCCGATAGCAGTGTTCAATTGCTCAGTAGCGAATGGCCTGTCTATCAAATTTGGCATAATAATCGTCAGAACAAAGGTGAGCAGGCGGTGGAAGATGACCAGTCAGTGTATTACCACCTGATTTATCGCGAAGCGCTCATCCCGCAAATTTATGCTCTGTCAGCAGAGCAATATCAGCTGATCATCGATTGTATTGCTGGCAAAACACTAACAGAATTGGCCGCATTACATGGCGAAATCGTTGCTGAAAACATTCCGCTGTTTATTGGCCAAAAATGGTTGTTATTAAGTGACTAAGGTGATTGTTTTTAAGTAACTGTTCATTTAATGCGGAGTAATGAACGATAATAAAAAAATAGGGTGGCTAAACTACACAATCAGTGTCTATTATTATATCGATGACATCACAAAACACTTGTACCGGAGTTATATATGAGCGAATGTAAAAATATTACTGATACCACTTTGTCCACTTTACTTACTTTAAGGGTAAACACTGAAACACAGCCTCAGTCTTGGGCGCATCTGATGGCCAGAGCGGCCTTGAATGATTGTTCACCGAAAATCTCGGCCCTGAATGATTGCTCACCGAAAATTACCGCATTGAACGATTGTTCACCCAAAATTACTGCCCTGAATGATTGTTCACCGAAAATCTCGGCCTTGAATGATTGTTCTCCAAAAATCTTGGCCTTGAATGATTGTTCTCCAAAAATTACCGCCCTGAATGATTGTTCGCCGAAAATTACCGCCTTGAATGATTGTTCACCGAAAATCACGGCTTTGAATGATTGCTCACCGAAAATCTCGGCTTTGAATGATTGCTCACCAAAAATCTCAGCCTTGAACGATTGCTCACCGAAAATTACCGCCTTGAATGATTGTTCACCGAAAATCTCGGCTTTGAATGATTGTTCACCGAAAATCTCGGCTTTGAATGATTGCTCACCGAAAATCTCGGCTTTGAATGATTGCTCACCAAAAACGCCATCACTTCAGGCAGAGATTTATCAGCCCGCAGGTACTTGCACCAAGATCATCAGCGCCTGATTATTCTTTGTTAGCTAGTGCCTGTCCAGAAACGAAGTTTTTAGCCACTAGATAATGTGGGTCACGGATGACCCTACTTTTCAACTTGTTGAAAAGTAAGCGAAATTCCACTTGCTTGAATGGTGTTGCTCCAGAAATCTCACATGGATGTGATTTTCTGGTGGTTCGACATTTCGACGATAACCAGCTAATATGCGTAGATTTTGTTCTGCGCATATCGTACATTGTTCAGTTCATTCCTTAAATTCCCTTCGAGGCATCTGATGGTAGAGCTGGTTGTTCTGGTTAATGAACAAAACCAAGTATTGGGTCAGGCCGATAAGGCCACCGTACATGGCCCACAAACCCCGCTACACCGTGCTTTCTCGCTATTTATTTTCGACAACCAGCAACGCTTGTTATTACAACAGCGATCAGCTGCTAAAAAGACCTGGCCATTGGTGTGGTCAAACTCCTGCTGTGGTCATCCGATGTTACACGAATCCAATGTAGAGGCCGCCAAACGGCGCTGCCAGTTTGAACTGGGTTTAGACATCAGCCATATCATCGAAGTATTACCTTATCGTTATTGCTTTACTCACCAAGGGGTGATGGAAAACGAAATTTGTCCGGTGTTGGTGGCCATGTTAGATGATGGTGATATCAATAGGGTTGTAGCGCCGAACTCAGATGAGGTTGAGGCGGTTCGATGGGTCGCTTGGTCAGACTGGCTACAGCAAATTGCCGATGTTCCGGCGGATTTTTCACCATGGTGTGTCGAAGAAAGCCAGCTATTGGCGGGGACAGATTTTTTTGCTTTGTTACAGGCGAGCTTTCACGTGAGATAAAACCCACCCTCACAGCACTTAAAAAATATGCTCAACAATTTTCTGTAACTATGAGGCATATTATAAGTGAAGGCGAGAATCTGGTTAGTCGGGTTGATGATTTTTACTGTGCCATTGATGGCCCGCGACTGGCTGGTTTTTGATGTTGAGCAACATATGTTCCGGAGCAACTTTAGCCAACGTGATGCGGCGCAGCGGGCTTTAGAACAAAAGCAGTATTTGCAGGCGATGGTGCTATTTAAGCATAGTTTTCAGGCAGTGCCTTCGCAAAAGGCTTTAACGGGTTTTCGTTTGGCTTTTAATGAATCACAGCGAGTGGCCCCACCATTTCATGTTATTCCAGATAAAGATTTTTCTGATAAAGCCATTGAAATTCAATCTGCTATTCCCTTGCAAAGCATCAGTGTTGATAAGTATGATTTGCCGCTATTTCTGTTTTCCAAGTGGTCACCTAGTGGTGCTATTACAACTTTGTCACCACGTTTAAAATCCTATCTGAGTCATGCAAGCAATGTGCTTATGGTTAAACCCCTTACAGGCCAAAGGCAAAAGATATCCTTGAGGGCTGCATTCATTGATTCAGTAAAGCGAAGCATTGGCATTCATCGTGTGAATAAAACGGATTCAACTGTCAGCATTCATATAGAGCAAAAAGTGGAAAGGTTGTTGGCCCCTTATGCCGTTTTAACAAAATCCGGTAACTTGCGATTATATATCAAGGTGGGCAGAATTGTGATGGTGAACAACCGCTTTGAAGGAGAAGTGTATGTTGCTTTAAGGGATATGGTTCAAGGCAAAACTTTGGCAGTAAAAGCATTTTTCAATCATGCTGAAAACGAGGGCAAATTGCACCATGCTTTGGCGCAGGATATTGCCCTTTTTGCCCTCATTTTTGAATAGAATCGTTTTCGTAACTATTCAGCGCACTCATCTCTCGCGCCATTACGGCGTTATTTTCGTACTCAAACAGTTACATATGACCTATATGCGCCTATTTTCCGTGCGAAAATGCCTTGTTCTGAAGCGAAATCTAAGCACGCTGAACAGTTACTTGTTTTTAAGCTATTTCCACCAAATATTATACGTGGCGACTTATCCTACTTATCCTTAATCGCCTCAATAAACAACGAAAGCTCAACATTATTACCGGGTTTACCCGGCTTTCCCTTCATCCCAAAAGCGGTTTTATCAATGGTCGCTACGCCTTCATACCCACGGCGAAAACCACCCCATGGATCTTCACCGGCACCAATCAACTTAGCTTTGATTTGCATGATTTTGGTGACGCCATGAAAGGTTAAATCACCCGAAATCATAATATCATCGCCGTGTTGCATCACTTTATTGCTTTTGAAAGTCGCTTTGGGGAATTTATCAGCATCGATATAATCATCGCTTTTTAAGTGTTTGTTACGCTTGGCGTGATTACTGTCGAGGCTGCCAGTATTGATGGTGACATTCACCGATGAGTTGCTGATGTTGGCGTCATCAAAATTCAACTCACCTTCAAGTTCATTAAAGCGGCCAATTAACCAACTAAAACCCATATGACTGGCTTTAAACTGCACAAATGAATGGGTCGGGTCAATGGTGTATTTTTCTGGTGCGGCAAAAACTGAGCTGCTGGTCAGCAGGGCCACGGCTACTGCTGCTGTTTTGAAAAGTTTCATAATATCTCTCTTTTAATTATTGGTTTGTAACTGTTCAGCGCACTCATCTTTCGCGCCATAACGGCGTTATTGTCGTACTCAAACAGTTACATATGACCTATATGCGCCTATTTTCCGTGCGACAATGCCTTGTTCTGAAGCGAAATCTAAGCACGCTGAACAGTTACACTTACAGTTATTTAATCAGGGTTTAAGTATTCGTTTAAGGGTATTGTCTTTATCAATAAAATGATGTTTAAGCGCCGCCGCGATATGACCTACGGTTAAGGCGATAATGGCCACCGATAACCAATAGTGGATTTGACCACTGATGGTTTCCATATTGCTTACCTTACCAGTGACTGACGGTAAAGTCAGCCAGTTAAATAGGGCGATGTCATGACCATCGGCGGTTGATATTAGATAACCGCTGACAGGAATAAGTATCATCAGCAGGTATAACATTCGGTGTGCCCAGCGAGCAATCGCTTGCTGAGTCGCATTGGCCGCAATCGCGGTGGGCTTGGGGTTACGTAGGCGCCAAACTATTCTTAATAGCAGCAAAGCAGCAAAGATAAGGCCAAGGCTTTCGTGCCAGTGAAAACTGTCGTGATACCAAGTGTCGTAATAGGTTAATTCGACCATATACAGACCAAGGCCAAACAGGCCAAAAATCAACAGAGCACAAATCCAGTGCAAACTAATGCTGATCCAACCATAAGTATCGGTGGTATTTTTCAATGTTTGTCGCATTATCAAAATCTGGCTATGGTAAAAGTGGCATAACTATAAATTTGTTGCGATGCAATGTAAAGTTATGAGCGCTTGTCTTGCGGCTTCGGTGAACTAGCGGGGATAAATCCTCCGCCTACGGGTTTGTTACGATGTAATGTAAAGTTTCACCAACGGGCTGATATTATGTTTCTACAACCTCCACTTGAAAAAGCCATCCACTGTTGTATACTCTGTTAACTAAATCCTACATCCTGTCAGGGAGTTTGACCTCTGTGCCACCAGACTTTAATTTCCATGCTCTAAGCTCGGATGCCTTTAATGCGCTAACTGATGCAATCACCATTGTCAGTGACAGCGGTAGCGTGCTCTACGCCAATAACGCAGCGACTACGGCCAATGCGGTTGACCCAAATCATCCTTCGATTCTTGGCTTGCCAGTACATGGTTTGTTTCATGACTACACCATTGATCCACTCGATTGTCCCGTTTGCCAAGCTATCGTCCAACAAGAATCCACCAGTGCGGTGCATATTCAGCGGGGCAAGCGCTGGTTTGCCATCACCATTTCTGTGATTGGTGATGATCATGTCGAAAACCGCAGCAAAACAATGTTGCAGGTATGTCACGACATCAGCAAGCGCAAAGAAGCACAATTTCAATTTCAAACCGCCAATCGTCTCTACGGGGTATTAAGGCTGACCAATAAGGCAATTACCAGCGCCAAGAGTACCCCTGAATTGCTGGATGCGGTGTGTAATATTGCGGTGAAATATGGCCGTTTTGCGATGGCATGGATTGGTATGATTGAGGGCAATGAAGTGCTTCCGGTCAACTCTGCCGGTGATACCCATAATTATCTCGAGGGTATTAAAGTCAGAGTAGATGGTTCTCAGTGGGGCAAGGGGCCTGTTGGTCTGGCCATCGCTAAAAAAGGGGTGGTGGTGGCCAACAATATCTCCACTGATGAGCGTTTTGCTCCCTGGCGTGATGCGGCACTGGCCTGTGGATTTAAATCCATCGCGGCTATTCCGGTAAAACAACAGCAAGAATGCGTCGGTATTTTTGTCATTTATTCCCATGATTATGAGGCGTTTGATCGGGCAACTTTAGAGCTATTGTCTGTTCTGAGTGACGATATCTCCAGTGTGGTGAGTTATATTTATGCCGAAGAACAGCGGGTTAAAGCGCAAGAAAAACTTAGACAGTTATCCCGGGCGATTGAGCAGAGCAAAAGTGCCATTGTGATCACTGATATCGACGGTACGATTGAGTATATCAACCCTTATTATTGTGTGTTAACCGGTTATGAAGCGCAAGAAGCCATGGGGCACAATATTCACCACTTTCCTCGGGTGGATTCGGCAACAAAGTTATTGGCACAATGCCTAGAGCAAGTGCTCAGTGGTAAAGAGTGGCGTGGAGAAGTGGCTGCATTAAAGAAAAACGGCGATCAGTTTTGGATTTTGCAATCGGTGTCACCTATTTTTTCTGCCTCAGGTGATATGACTCATATTGTTTGGACTGCCGAGGATAATTCCGAGTTACATGACGCCCACGAAACCATCAGCCGTCTGGCTTATTTCGACCCGCTCACTGGTTTACCCAATCGCAGACTTTATCATGATCGTTTTGACCAAGCGATCAGCGGTGCTCGACGACACCGAACCAAGCTGGCATTGTTGTACTTTGACCTCGATAATTTTAAAACCATTAATGATTCTCTCGGCCATGACTTTGGTGATTTGCTGTTGCAACATGTCGCAAAGACTCTGACCAATGCGGTGCGTGAAATGGACACCGTTGCCCGTCTTGGTGGTGATGAGTTTAGTGTGATCCTCAATGACATCGAAGAAAACAGTGACGTGATGCATGTGGCGGATAAAATTTTACATGACCTCAACCGCAAAGCTGTGCTTGGTGGCCGTGAGATGACCATTACTACCAGTATTGGCATTAGTTTATACCCTGATGATGGTGATACTGTCTCTGAATTAATGAAGCGTTCTGATATGGCGATGTATCATGCCAAAGAAAAAGGCAAAAATAACTTCCAGTTTTTTGCTGAGTTTTTAAATGCCAATGCTCAGCAACGTTTACGGATGGAGCACAAGATTGAACAGGCGTTAGTCGATGATGAGTTTGAGCTGTATTACCAACCTCAGTTTAATATCGCCAGCGGTAAATTATCAGGGGTAGAAGCGCTAATCCGCTGGCCTGACAAAGATGGCGGCATGATCACCCCTGGCGAATTTATTCCCATTGCTGAAGAAACCCGGCTAATCATCGATATTGGTAACTGGGTGGTGCAACGGGCTTGTAGTGAGTTTAAACAGCTATTAGATGACGGTTTTCCGGCGGTGAAAGTGGCGGTGAATATCTCGGCCAATCAGTTTCATCGTGCCGAAGTATTATTTGATACCATTGAAGCGTCATTACAAAGTTCTGGTTTGCCGCGTCAGTTATTACAGTTGGAATTGACCGAAAGTGTGCTTATTGGAGATGCGGAGGAAACCATCGCGACGATTGACAGGCTTAAAGCCCAGCAGATTAGTTTTGCCATTGATGATTTCGGCACTGGTTATTCGTCATTGAGTTATCTTAAGAGTTTTCCAGCAGACATTATCAAAATCGATCGTAGTTTTGTGTTAGACATTGAAAGTGATTTGAACGATCAGGCCATCATCCGCGCGATTGTGGTCATGGCCCATGAGTTAGACTTAAAAGTGTTGGCCGAAGGGGTCGAAAATCAGCAGCAGCTGGACTTTTTAAAAGCCCATCACTGCGATTTTGTTCAAGGCTTTTTTTACGCCAAACCGATGCCTGCGCATGAGTTGCTGGCTAACTATGGGGGGTAAGGCCGTAGCTACCTGCTGCTTTAGCCTCAAATAAGCTTAAGCAGTAAGCCTAACAAAACCTAAGAACAGACATTTTTCTGCATTAAATTCGATCTAAAAAACCATCACCCCTTCATCCATCACAATGTCACCGTTAATCAATATCCTGTTTTTTATTTTATAGAAAATGTGACTGAAAAATATTGACTGTCGACATTATTAGGTTTAACCTGCCGCCCCTATAAACAGGTGGGACAAACCAATTCATGAATGCCCCGCATAATTGCCACAAAAACAGGATATTGATGGTGCAAATCTTGACATCACATCGCTTATTACTCAGTACTTTATTATTATCATGCGCTTTTTCGACCAGTGCCAACAGCCCTAATGTCGCATGGTCAAATGAAACCCATCAGCCACATTTTGCCGATATCAATGGTGATGGTATCAGCGATTTACTGTTGCAAGCCAATACTGCTGCTGACCAAAGCTCACTCACGTTGGGCACCGCTTCGGGTTATCTGCTGGCCAATCAGCAGGTTTTGCCTGCACGTTTATCTTCTGGGTCATCGGATTACGGCTGGGATATCACTCAGGCACACATCACCCTGGCGGATTTTAACGGTGATGGCTTGGCTGATTTTACCGCTGTGTTGCCGGGTGATTATGTCACACTCACTTATTTTGCCACCGCTGATGGGCTGGATTTAACCACTCGGGCTGACGTTGATTACACCTCAAGCGATTTACCTTTGCTCAGCGATGGCGCTGACTTTAGTTATCACGCGGGGGACTTTAACGGCGATGGTCGCCAGGATTTACTCGCGGTATCGGCGCAAAAAGATCAGCACTATTTGATGCACAGCGATATCTCTGGCCATTTGTCGGTGAGTCAACAGATTAAAAAAAATGTCAAATGGGGCAAGAACAAAGCAGAAAAGCTGCTGATTGGCGACTACAAC
>JBLGCB010000075.1:0-21023 GCA_047617105.1 Phenylobacterium sp.
CGCTTCGATGGCCTTTTTGTCTGCTCAATGAGCGCTTTGGGCAAATGGCACACCCTTTGCTTACTAACCCTTGATTCACTGTTTGAACTGAACCGGGTCGTTACCTGCCCGGTACAAAATAGCCCCCCAAAAACTCGGAGAAAACCCTGATGAAAGCAGGTGAACACCCATATTTGATTGTCACCGGACTGGCGGGATTAGCTGCGGCATTGTTGGTCGGCGTGGGCGAGTTTTTGCTTCACTTTGATCCACTGGCCAGATTCTCTGAGTCGCCCTATGCCTTTATGTTGGCCGCTGATGATCAACGCCAGTCGATTGGCCACTTTTTTGCCTCTTTTGGCGCACCACTTTACGTGCTTGGCTGCGCCCACATTTATTTGATGCTCAAACCCGCCAACCAAAAACTGGCGCTGATCACCGCGTTGGTTGCCGCCTACGGGTTTATCATTGGTGCACAGTGGATAAGCTCCAGAGCCAGCATTGGTGCCATTATTCACTTGCAACAACAAGGTATGGCTTTAGACAATCTGGTTGAGTTATACCAATTTAGGTATGAAAATTTGTTAAGCGTGATCAGAGTAACCACCCTAAGTTTGTCGGTGGTCTTTATTGCGCTGGCTTTGAGCGGTCGCAGTCATTATCAAAAATGGCACGCTTTGTTTAATCCCATCACCTTATTACTGGCTTGCTTTGCCTTGTTTGTTCTTTATCAAGATTTGGGTAAGTACCTTATGCCGATAGCACTAAATGTCGCTTTTGGGGTGTTTTACCTGCTCTCAACCATACAAGCTTATAAAATTACCCAATCAGGAGTTAAACCATGAAGAAGCTATTACTCATCCCACCACTGGCCATACTGGCATTGATGGCCATTGTCTTCATCCGGTTCACTATCGATGGCCAGGTCGATTATCAAGTCAGCACCGATGATGTCATTATCCCCACATTTGATGCCGTTGACATTGACTTTGAACATCGATTGGACGAAACAACATCTTTGCCCTTTATGGCCAGTGCCGTTATCGACATTGATAACGACGGCACTGAAGAGCTATTCCTCGGCGGTGGCCCGGGTCAGCAAGATGTACTGTTCAAATTTGCCGACGGCAGTTTCACCCAAATGCAACCCTCCATTTTGTCGAAAACAAACCTAGCAGAAGCCACTTTTGCTTCGGTGGTGGTCGATTTTGATAACAACGGATTTTATGATTTGATTGTGTCGAGAACCAATAGCGTTTGGCTTTATTTAAACCACCAAGGCGAATTTAAAGGCACTAAGCTGGACTTAGATATCAGCGCTGATACCACGCCCATATCGGTGGCCATCAGTGACATCAACCGCGATGGTCATGTTGACCTTTTTGTCTCTGGCTACATCAAAAAAGAGCTTGCCGAGGGCCAGAATATCTTCAATCAACCAGGTTATGGCGGTACCAGCGCGCTGTATCTTAATAACGGCGATAACAGCTTTAGCAATATCACCGCTACCGCCGGATTGCATTACAAACACAATACCTTTATGGCCATCTTCGTCGATATCGACAATGATCGACTCGAAGACCTGGTCATCGCCCACGATACCGGACAAGTGAAAACTTGGAAAAACAACGGCGATTTGACCTTTACCAACATGCCCAACCCCAACAGCAAACAATACAGCTACCCGATGGGTATCGCTGTATCGGATATTCAAAATGACGGTTTAGTTGATTTTTTCTTCTCTAATATTGGCAGTACAGTGCCCGACTTTGTTGGCAGTGGCGACTTAAGAGATGACCAAGATTACCATTCTAAGTGGTTGATGTTTAAAAACACTGGAGATTTTGGTTTTGAAGATGTTGCCGATGAAGTCAAACTGGCCGACTACGAATTTTCATGGGGTGCGATTTTTGAAGATTTCAACCTGGATGGCCGTGATGACCTAGTGGTGTCAGAAAACTATATTGGTTTTCCACCGCACAAGCTCTCTATGTTACGTTTGCCCGGTCGCTTTTTACTACAAACCCCCAGCGGCGAGTTTACCGCCACGGGTGAGCAAAGCAATGTAGTCAACTATGGCTACAGTATTTCCCCGGTCACCGCCGATTTTAATGGTGACGGTTATCCTGACTTGTTACATGCCAATATTGCAGGAAAATCAAAGGCTTTTATCAACCAAGGCGGCGATGCCAACTATTTGAAGATTAACCTACCCAAAACGGTTGAGTCTATCGCTGCCAAAATCAAAGTTCAACGCAGTGATGGTCAAACACTGTATCGAGATTTTGTCTCAGGAGAAGGTTTAAATGCCGAACAGACTAGAACCCAGATTTTTGGCCTGGGTAAGCATAATGCAACTTCAGTCAGTATTGAGTATGTTTCAGGTAAGCGACAAAGCAGGCAAGGTCCTTTTGTGAATCAAACTTTGCAGTTTTAAAGAAAAAAGGAAAAAAAGGATATTCACTAAAAAATAAGTGAGTGTCCTTATTTAAGTCAGCACTGCCAAGCCTTTTTGTTCAACCAAATTCAGCAGTTTCAGCGATGAGCCATTTGGTTGTTTTTTGCCACTCTCCCATTTCTGAACTGTTGAAGTGCTAATATTCAAATATTCAGCAAAGATTGGCTGGCTGACTTTATATTTTTGGCGTAACCGTTTAATTTGACTTGCAGTAAAGCTTTTTACTGGCGGCAAACAGAGTGTTTCAATCTCTCTTAAAGTGGTAACATCCATAACACCTGCTTTATACAACCCCTTAGCACTTTGATGCACTACCTCTAAGATTGACTCATTCATTGTATTCTACCTCTGTTAATTCGTTTGCTTTGACCGCCATTGCCAACATTTCTTCGTCATAACCAAGCAAGTCAACAGCCAAGACTTGCAGAGCTTGTAACTCCCTAGCACTAATGTTATCTCGCTTATTCTTAGAAAATCCGTAAGTATAAAAATGCTTATTCTTCCTCTGCGTTGCCTCTGCGCCCTCTGTGGCTCTGTGGTAGTCGCAAAGAACGAAGCCACTTGTTACCCAGTTTGATTGGTGCCCAATAATCTTATTACAGGATAGCAGTATTTGGTTATTTACTGTACTTTTTTCTTGGGTTTATTTTTCTTTAGTTTGTAATATTTATTTGTGTCTGATTTGGCTTATTTTATCTGAGGAAAATAAAAAAAGGACACTCACTAAAAAATAAGTGAGTGTCCTTATAGCTATTAAGAAGGTGTATTAAGGACAACGTCGTTTTTAGCTAGCGATTGTTGGTCTACTTTAATCATCAAGCAAACTTTCGCCAGAAATGATAAACCACAGATGGCTGTGAGTCACGGTACCGGTGATATCGCTCTTGGCGACATGACTTGGCACGGCTGCATAAGCCTGGTGATCAGAGTGATAAATAATATCTAGAGCAATGAGTTTGGCACCTGATTGGGTGTTCTCAAAAGCACAGAAACCCAATTCACGCTTAAATGAACCCCGACCTTTACTATCTGTCGATATAGAATTAGGCACTCCACCCAATGCAGCGGGTTTAAATTTACCTTCAGCTGATTCAAAAAGGCCCCATACGGTGTATAAACGATTAGGTAATAAATTCTTAACCTTAATGGATACTGAGTTTTTGTCATCGCCACATTTGAATCTGGCTTTACCTTTGGCAGACAACCAATCTTTAAGCGTGGTTTCTTTCATTGGCACCTGACTGGGTTGGAGTGGATCAACGTCTAGGGTTGAGGGTAATGCAATACTGGCGGTATCAGCGACACTGATGTTCGCAGCAACATCGGCCAACTTGAGATTGTTGAGGCTTTCGTCAATCAATGACAAAGGCAAACCAGCAGCAGTCAAAAAGAATGGGTCAACAGAAGTCGCCAGAACGGCATCATCGGGGGTGTTTTCATCGATCAAAAAGGGATTATTACTGCCATCGGGATTAAAAACCCCCATATTGTAAAAACCAAAAGTATTGAGTGGTGGACCGAAGTCTTGAATTGGCTGACCACGTAAACGATTACCACCAGTGACGGCATGGCCGATAAACGTATCGACTTGATGGTAATTGTGATCATCATCATCATCTGAAGATTGTGCAACTGTGCTACTTAAAATACAACTGGTAGCGACTGCAAATGCAAGTAAATTTTGGGTTACAGATTTCATAAAAAATTCCTTATTAACTGATCAATCGGAACCTCTTATAAACCTTTACTTATACAGATTTATCATTAATATGTTCGCAATAATTCCTGTTATAGCAACGGTTTACACTTTCATGCTAAAAAGAGTCCGGTTATCAATTTATTAACAATAATACGTTGAATAAAATGAACGTTCCTTAATAACTACATTTAAAGTGTAGATCTAGATGGGTTGAAAATCCAGGTTTATTTGTATTTTTTTTGACCTTTTCATTCCCTGGATGGTAAATACAAAATATTTAGTCTTGATTTTTTAATTGTTTATCCATAGTTATCAATGGTTTACGACTTATATTTTTAAGCCCTCCTTTTGGAAATTAAAAAATGAAACTTTATCGCATTAACCGCTCATCTCAACCAATAAAACCATCTTCAGCGCAAAGTTAGATAAAGAAGATAATTGTTTGGTTTTTTTTTAAATTAACAAATTTTCGTCAATTCACAGCCCAACCAGTACCAAAAAACATTATTAAACTGTAAATGTTACATTTTTATGTTTCATCGAAATATTTGTGCACAAACCCACTTTTAGTTGCTTTTTACTTTGAGCTTGTATTACTGTAACCAAAAGGGAAATCAAACCGGAGAATTTAATATGGGTATCATTGTCATCGTCGGATACAAACCTAAACCAGGCCAAGAAGCGGCGCTGGAAACTCTGTTAAAAACCCACCTGCCAATACTCCAAAAAGAAGGGCTTGCTACCGATAGAGAAGCAGTGCTTATGAAGTCGAAAGACGGCACGCTATTAGAAGTATTTGAATGGGTCTCCAAAGAAGCCATTGAACAAGCGCATTCGAACCCACAAGTGCAAAAGATGTGGCAACAATATGCACAGGTATGTGAATATATACCACTATCCACACTCGATGAAACCAGTGATTTATTTGCAGAATTTGCCGCCATAGACGGCGAATAAATTTAAACAAACAACCTCCTCCCCCCTAATTCTTTAACGCCTTAAAACCCCCAGCTAAAGACGAGGGTTTAAACCATTGCTTGGACCAATTAACTTAAAACCAACAATGTTTAACCTTTATTATTTAAATAGTGATCTTTTCCTCCTTCGAATTCGTAATACAAATAATGGCTCTACACTATTTGTAAATAGTGTAGACATAATTAATAACCCATAATAAAAAAATAAAACCGAAAAATGGTCGATCAACTTTAATTTCCGCTAATATTGAAACTGCTATGACAAGTTTTTGGTATTAAATAAATATTAATTACCCAACTTATTTTCTAAGTGAGAATAAAAATGAAAAAAGTGACACGTTCACATCAACAAAGAAATACAGCAATAGCACTGGCTGTGACATTAGCATTATCAATGATAAGCCTTAAAACGTTGGCAGATGTTCAACCAGATCATAGTGCTCAAAGTGACTGGCGCATTACTGCCGGCTTTGGTATTTATGTATTCCCTGAATTTGAAGGGGCTAAAGATCATCGGATATTACCGCTGCCAATGATAGATATCAGTTATAAAAACCGCGTCTATTTCAATTTCTTTGAGGGATTGGGCGTAAAAATGATAGACACAGATACCTTTAAGCTAAAAGGGGCTATTGGCTATGCCTTTGGCCGTGATGAAGATGATCATAGCTTGTATCAAGGTACTGGAGATATTGATGGTTCTGCTAAATTGATGCTGACGGCAGAGGTTAAAACCTGGAGGTTAACGCCTTTTGTCAAAGTCAGCAAATATCTCAGTGCAACCGAGGGTATGCAAACTGAAATTGGGCTTAAAACCAAGTTCATGTTTGGCGAAACAAGATCTGATCCAATGTTGAACCTAACGGTGTCGACTCAATATGCCAACCAAGATTATATGATGGGCTTTTTTGGCGTGAATTCGCAACAGTCAATGAATTCAAGTCTCGCCCTATACACTGCTGATGCAGGTTTCAACTCAGTATCTGCTGGTGCGACCTATATACATCCTTTTTCTGGGCGCTGGGCAACCACAGTGAATCTAAAGCTCTCCCGATTGTTAGGGGATGCAGCTGACAGTCCATTGGTCTTACAACAAAACCAGATAAGTGGTGGCTTGTTTGTCACTTACACATTCTAGCTACATCCAATAAATAAAAGGCAATATAATGACGTTATCAGGTATGTCCATTCGTAAGAAGTTATTCCTTGGCAATAGCATTTCAGTGTCTGTTTTGATTTTGCTATGTGGCATTTTGTTCAATGCTATCAATACGCTTAATTCAACAGCTGATATGGTGGAGCATACCTATAAGGTGATTGGCGACGCCAATGGCTTGATCAATTCTATGGTTGACCAAGAAACCGGCTTGCGTGGGTTTGCAGTGGGGGGCAAGAAGACTATTTGGAACCCTTTATCAGCGGTCAAAAAAAGTTTGCTCAGTTAATTCAATCGGTCAAACAACTCACCAGCGATAACCCTAAACAACAACAACGTTTCGACGACGTCGCCACTGATGCGGCGAGATGGTTATCCTATGCTGAGAATATGATTAGCAAACGAAAAAATAGTAGTGAAGAAGACTTTAATCGCGAGTTTGCAAAAAAGCGGGGCAAAAACTATATGGACGGACTCAGACTCAAAGTCGCCATCATTGTCAATGAGGAACAAAGGCTGATGAAAGAACGCAAGGATGCCGCTGCTGATGCTTCTTTTTTGGCGATTATGGTGATTTTTGGCGGTGGATTGCTGGCGGTATTGATTTCTGGTGTATCCGGAGTATTAATTTCAAACAGCATAGCCAGACCAATACGAAGTGCCGTTGAGGTCGCCAAAAGCCTCTCCGAAGGCGACTTAACCATACAGATAGAGCAAGCCACGATGGGTAAAAATGAGATTGGCATACTGTTAGGTGCGCTGCAAACCACTGCTTCAGGTCTCAAAGACATCATTGGTAATATGACTCAAGCAAGCACCGGTTTAAGTGAATCTTCAATACACCTCAGTGGCGTGACAGCCAAAGCCAGTGAAGGTGCCCATGAACAATTGCAAATGACTGATCAGGTAGCGGTGGCGATAAATCAGATGGCGGCGACCATAGAAGAAATTGCCCAAAGTGCCGCAAATGCCGCTGATTTTGCCTACGAAGCGAGTGATGAAGCCAAAACGGGTGGTCAGGTGATTCAACGAACCATCGCTTCAATTAATCAACTTGAAGAGGTGGTGACCAATACTTCAAGCAGCTTAACAGAGCTTGCGCTAGAAGCGGATAACATCGGTAGTATTTTAGATGTGATTAGAGGGATTGCCGATCAAACCAATTTACTGGCGTTAAATGCAGCCATTGAAGCAGCCAGAGCTGGTGAGCAAGGCAGAGGGTTTGCAGTGGTGGCCGATGAAGTACGTAACCTCGCCCAGCGCACCCAAGAATCTACCGAGCAAATTCATAAACTGATAGAACGCTTGCAAAAAGGCACCCGCAATGCCGTGACGGCGATGGATCAGAGTCGTGGTTTTGTTGCAACAAGTATGAACGAAGCCGCTTCCTCCGGTGAAGCGCTTGACCGAATATCCCTAACGGTCGCCAAAATCAACGACATGAATACCAAAATAGCCAGCGCATCAGAAGAGCAAAGCACAACAGCGGAGCAAATCAACCAGAATGTAGTGGTGGTCAACCAGATTTCGCAAAAAAGTGCAGAGAATGCCGAAGCAGCCGTTGAGTCAACAAAAGCGCTTTCTCGACTGGCTAAAACGCTCGGTGATACCGTTGCTCACTTTAAAGTGTAGAATAAAAAGTCCCTTGAATGGCTTCATTGACAATGATAAGATGCGGTCCTTCAAGGATATTATGTATACAAGGTTATTTTTAAATGAACAACAAATCATTATCGCTTTTCTCAAAGCTGTTCACGCTAACTGCGCTGTCAGTTACTATTTCAGCCACGCTGATGGCACAAATAAACAATACCCCCCAACCCGGAGAACCTGACCTGACATTTGGTGAACAAGGTTTGTTACAAACTGACTTTTTTAACCGAGATTATCTGGTTGATGCAATGCTTGACCTAGAGGGACATATTGTGATGGTTGACCCATCGGCCAATATGGTCAGTTACCATCAGGACGGCAGTATCAATCAAGCGTTTGCTGATAACGAGATTAAAAACCTCAGACAACGGTCGGTTAATAGCGCCTTGGTTGATCACCAAGGCAGATTACTCCATTTTGGCAATGAGACCATTCAGGGCTCAAGCGCACCGATACCGGGCCCTGGTCTCATTCATCGCTTTACCGCCAACGGCGAGGTTGACACCACATTTGGCGAACAAGGCAAAACCAAAATAACAATAACAATCGACAGTTGCCCGATGGACACTGTTTTGAAGTCAGCCACCATAGACAATAATGGCAAAATACTGGTGGTTGGTTCGGGTTGTAGCGGGGTTTTGGTCTTTCGCTTGCTCGAAAATGGCCAGCTTGATGACACCTTTGCCGGAATATCCACTAAGGGGTTTTCAATCTATTCCAGCTTCACCATTTCCACCGACAGCCAAGACAATATCTATATTTCAAGTGACCAAGGAGCGCTGGAGCTGGAAAAATTCGACAGCCACGGGGTCCCGGTCGAAGATTTTGGTGACAATGGCGTTGCCAGTCTGCAAACTGCCGCTACTTACACGGATATTGGCGGCCAACATGCCATTAACAGTCAAGGCGACATTTTTTTGCTTGGCCAAAGAATGTCTTATTTGGACCAAGGTGAAAGTTTCGATTTGGCCGTAGTCAAATACCACGCCAACGGTCAATTGGATGAAGATTTTGGCAACCGCTTTGGCATCGCAGTGCCTTTCAGTGATTTCACCGATAAAGGAATCAACATACTGATTGACAGCAATGATCGCATCCTAAGTTCGGGGTATCGGGATGATGCAGAGGGTAAACGTACCTTGTTACTGACCCGTTTTCACCCTGATGGCAGCCTTGATTTAAGCTTTGGCCAACAAGGACACCTCAACTACGACAGCGTCCACTCAGCCTGGCCTAAAGCCTTGTTAATGGATGACGCTGGTTACGCTTATCTGGCGAGTAGTATTGGCGTACCAGAGGATGAATCATACAGTAATTTGGCGTTAGTCAAAGTGTACTCAGGTGCACCTGCATTGCAGCGTCAAGGCCATCACTCGGCATTAGTCGAAGACCTGCCCAGTGATGCCATCACGCTTTTCGATTTACACTTACCTGACGAGGTTAAAACCGCTTTAAGCTCAATCACCCTTACAGCCTTACCAACAGATGGTCAGCTATTTCTAGATTTAAACGACAACGGTAGTCTCGACGGGGAGATAGAAACACTGACTGTCGGCAGCGACATCAGCAAAGCCCAACTGACTGCTTCATTGCTCAAATTTTTACCGGGCACATCATTAACCGGTCACTTGGCGTATACAGTCAATGATGACAATGGCAGCCACAAACTTCGCTTAGTGGTTAATCCAGCACCAACGGCCACTTTTTCAGCCTCACAAAGCCACTATATACCAGAGCAACCGGTTACGCTGACGATTTCGTTTGATGAGATGATCAGCGGTTTTGATGCCGATGACCTTAACTTAAGCAATGCAACATTGGCCAGCTTTACCAGCAATGAAAGCGGCTATGAAGTGCAATTAACGGCCAATGAAATTGGCCCCGATATCGTCATTGAGCTGGCTGAAAATGCCGCCATTGATTTTCGCGGTGTCGCGAGCAAAGCGGCTTCATGGTCCTTCGCAATGGGTAATGTTGCGCCGATAATTACCGGTATACCTGCCACCACCATCAATCAGGATAACCGTTATCAATTTAGCCCAATCGCCAGAGACCTCAATAACCATGATTTACTGTTCAGTATCAAAAATCAACCACTGTGGGCCGACTTTGATACTACAACCGGGATGCTAAGCGGCACACCAACCAATGCCGATGTCGGTATCACTGGTGCCATTATCATCAGTGTCAGTGACGGTAATCTTACCACCGCTCTGTTCCCCTTTAATCTGAAGGTGGTCAATATTAATGATGCACCAACCTTATCAGGCATTCCTGAGGTAGCAGTCAGTGAAGGGGCGCAATATCGTTTCATGCCACAAGCAGCTGATCAAGATATTGGCGATACCCTGACTTTCAGCATTGAAAACCAACCCAGCTGGACTGACTTTGATGTAACCACTGGGGCATTGACTGGCACGCCGTCAGGGCAAGACGCCGGATTGCACAGTGATATCATCATTTCGGTTTCAGATAGTGGCGGTGCAGTTGCGGCACTGCCTGCTTTTGCCATCCAGGTGAATGCCTTGGATATTGTCACCCCGCCAGTCACAACCCCGCCGTCTTCGGGTAGTAGTGGCGGTTCAATACCAATCACGCTGGCAGGGTTATTTTTACTGGCATTAGGCCGTCGAAAACAAAAGTAAACTAAAATCGGGGTTGAGAAATCCCAATACCATGGACGAGGGGCCGCCATTAATCAAACTTAACAATCTCAATATTCTGCGGTTGCGCGTCAGGGTCATCCAATAAAGGGGCCGCTGCCTGATCAAAATACTTATTGAAAAACTGCGCAGTCAAATCACTCATCAACACCAGCGCCTCTGCGCTTTGCATTGGACCATATGGGCTGCTATCGGGAAAACCCCACGCCCAGAATGACACCAGATCAGCAAAAGATAGATGATCAATTTGATTTTGAAACGTCACTGCATAACCATCATTGCTGACTTGGTCAAAAACATCATGATCATAACCGCCATTACTTTGCATATACATAAAAGGCTGGCCAATATCCTTACCTGCGCGATTAAATATGGTGCCATCCATATTGATTGCGGCCAATACCCGGCTGTCTTGCCACGCTGAATAATACGCCGCCGCACCGCCATAAGAATGGCCCATAGTACCAATACGCTGGTCGAGGCGGGCAAACAGCAGGTCATTGTTTACTAGGCTGTTGTTTTGTAATTGTTCGACAACAAATAACTGATCGTCAGACCACAGTTGAAGATCTGCGCCCAAATTATCACTGGGCAATTGCTGACTAAAGACCTGGCGACCATCAGCAAATGTGGTCTCACCAGAACCATAAGGATGATTGACAGAAGCCACGATAAATCCACGACTGGCCAAATCGGCTGCAATGTTAATGTGCATTTCAGGGGTAAGGCCGTAACCATTAGAAAAAACCACCAGCGGATAGCTCGATTGCATGTCACTGACAGGGGCGTTGATCTGGGCATCCTCTTCATTGTGACTGATAATATTCCAACTCAAGCCATTAAAGTTTGCCGGGCGCAACGCTTTGCCTGAGATGGCTTCAATACTGCCTTCGCGCTGCCAAAAACTGTCTGTTAGCAATGGTAGTTTGTTGTCGCCCAACGCCGCGTCTGTGGGATAAAAAAGCCGTACCAGCACTTCACGATTATCGCTGGTATCTGCGGTATGAGGTTCATCACGTGAGGTATCCTGCCAGTGATAAGTGGTGGTGGCGACGGTGAAACTGCCTTGCCATTGTGGTGGTTGGTAGGTTTGCTCAACACCAAAAGGCGAAGTGACGGGCGGTGGTGCTGGCGTCGGCGTGGTGGTGGATGGTTGACTGCTAGAGCCGCCGCCCCCACCGCAGCCGACTAGGCCGACTAGCAAGAAAAGTGTGGTGAGTTTGATTAGGGTTTTTCTGGTCATAGTAATCTCTGGTGTTTTTACACGCAAAAGGGATGAGTTAAGAGTTTAGCTTAAGGCAGTAAGTATAAATATTTGTTCAATGTAAAACATGAACAAATGCTGATCAAGTTTCGCTGAATAGATTTATTGGTAGGCAATAACATTCAACCCGTGGTGATCGTTATACCATTGCTTGAGCTGACACATGACCATAAACCTTGAAAATAGCTGACGGTACGTTGTTCAGGGTAACTTTAGCTTTGGCCTTAAAGCCAAAACCACCAATTCGGGCATTGATTTTACCTGATGGCATTGGGGTTAGACGGACGTTCATCGATCCCGTCAAATCTAGATTAGTGTATCTTAAGTCATAAGAACTATTGAGGCTTTCATCAAACATGGCATGAATCTTTTGTTCCAGTTCGTTTTCTAGCTCGACGCGTTTTTTCACCTGGCGATTTAATATATTTCGCACTTTACCTGATTTTTCTAAAATACATTCATCAAATGAGTTTTTATATTTTACAGACACTGATGACTTATTAAAGTATTGCTCATACCTGCTCATATTCATCAGAATATTCTCATAATCACATTCATCTGTTATATGTGCTGAGGCCCCGTTTGAAGTCATAACTGTCGTTAAAGCGATTAAACTTAATGAACCGAATTTGGCCCATTTCTGCCATGCCTTGTGTATGATCTTGTTAGTCACTGTATTATCTCCAAAGTTGTTGTTAATGTTGTTTACCCGAAAGCGACGCCAGCATACAGGATTTTTGCCAAAGAACAACGAAGGGTACAAAAGACTAAATAGAGATACAGAACGATACATAAAAACGAGGAAAAATCACTTGCGGTCAAACCTTGAATCATGGCTATTGAAATTTTGGCTCTGGCCATATCGCGTGATTTAGGATAACAATTGCCATTTGCCTAGTAGGAGGGTGTCGCAAAAGCCTCATCCATTGTCAAAATCCGAAAATATCAACGTAGGGTGCCCGTGCGTAGCACGGTCCGAGGTTACGAGGAGCATTGCGCACCATAGAACAAGCAGTCTTAGACCAACTTCGAATGTGGTTGAACGATGGCGAATGGTTCATGGTGCGCAGTGCTGCTCGTACCTCGCATTTCGCTACGCGAAAGTCGAAGTGTCGCACCAACCCTACGCCAAATATCACAAGGCAACTGTTACCCTGTTTGATCGGTGCCGAAATTTTACAAATTGCTTATTCGACTCAAGATCTGACCTATCTTTTGGTTACTGGACTCAACAACTAAGGCGCAATAACAAGACTGGCAATACCAGCATCTGTGCCGTTGTTACCGCAACCACCCATAACCTTGGCGTTGAATGATATGTGTTTATTTTGCGATGCGAAGTCATCAACAAAGGAGACTTTAAAAGTATTTCCTGACACATAAGTAAACACCAAGGTTGAAGCGCCGCCACTGGAATAAATATGATCGCTGCCCATCACCCGAACGTCAGCACCGGTTCCCGCATTCATAATCGATATATGCCTTTTATAACTTAACGCAAATGCTTTGGTGCCAGTTCCCCGCCCGGTGGCATTGATTTCAATAATACAGGCACCGTAATCATCATCTAATGTCACCGTGACCAAATCAACGTTACCCGCGCCAACCAATGTTTTAACCCCAGATATTTCACCGGTATAAACGGTGTCTTTATCGGGTCCGATAAAACGTCCGTTATCAAATAATTGCTTGTTGTAAAAGTACGGCCCGTTCACTTCAAGACCATTAACAAATGTGGAGGCATACATATAAGTATGATGGGCGTTGGCGGTGGCATCGCTAAACCTGGTCCTGATTAAACCAGACGTCACTTCTTGATGGTCAAAATTGCGGATGGTAAAACCCATGCCAGACCTTAAATCCTTAAAGTCGTCCATCAGTTGTTCTTTCTTCAACGCTTCTTTTTCTTCCACGGTCAAACTATCGTATTGTGATCCTGACAGTGAACTGATATCTTCATAATTGTTATCCAGTAACCTCAAGTTGCGGACCGCCAATCCTCTGCAATCATAATAATCTGGATCAGCAACAGATACCCGCTCGCCCAATAAAGGGGCTGTATTACCGGTGTTCATGGTACCCGCGATATCCGCCGTCAGCGATGGTAAGCCAGGCCCAAGAACCCATGCACCGTCATGATTAACAGTGCCGACATATTGTGAGTAATTACCGTCATTAACCAAAAAGTGCAACCGACCTTCTTCACCACCGCTGGTTTTTGTTTCCGCCTCAGTGATGATGCCGGCAAATACTTTTCTCTCTCCAAGATTGTTTAATGCGCTGAACATAACGCCATTTTCGGTCGGTGTCGGGCCGTCGCTGCCCAATAATTCAATAGAGGTTTTGGCGGCAATGTCCATCGCCGGGGCATAATTGGCCCGATTGGTGCGAGCGTTTAACGACTGTTCACTAAACGATGAATCTTGGTTTATTGGGAAGGTTCCCTCGGTGGTCATTGTCCCCTGAGTCTTTAACGAATAATTGTCACCTAATTTAAAGGTCGCGTTATGACCCATAATTACGGTGATATTTGACCCGATGAGTGTTTCAGCTGGGTTGGTGGTAGAGTTGGTGTCGAGTAAATACTGACCAAGGGGGAAATAGATATTGCCATCTGCGCCGTTAAAGAACAAGGTGATAAAATAGATCACATCAGAACAATTATAAATACCATTCGCTTTCGCGCCAAAGATATTGACGTCAATATAATTGGCCGTATTTATCCTACGCCAAACCCCATCTGTGGTACTATGCTGAGGACCCAACCAGCCGGATGAACCGGGCGGAACCGTGTGCGTTGGGTCAATAATGGTGCCACCGTTATGTTTAAACTTATCTCCCGAAGAGTCCCATTCAAACAGCCCGCCGCCACCGACAATATTATAATAGAAGTTAGATACTGATGCTGTTGTGTGTTGAGTTGCATCTACGGCCAGCAACAGCGCCATGGTATCGACAGAATGAACAAGAGACATATAACCACCTATGTAAAAGATATTAGCTTTGTGTTGAAAGCCAAGTATAGTGATATCTCTTACAATTAATGCCCATGCACTGCGCGGGTTACAGCCTGCTGTGTAAAATAAAAATCATTGTTACTGCCGACGATTGCGTAACCACCAAATTTGCAGGCCAAGCCCAACAACATAAGTGATTAAAAACGCCAGATAAAAACTTTTCAGCAAGGGGTCTTCAATGCTGGTGACAATCGGTGCGTCGACGGGTAACCGCATCAGACCATCGGTGATGGCGGGGATCATATGAAATAAAAATGTGCCGGAATAACAAGTGGCCTGAAAATATGCCGAAAACTTGCCAAATAACCCCGTCTTCTCGGCGACAAAACCCGTCAACAAGGCCAGCAATGTTAATACCGCCAAACCATGCGCAACACCAAACCCACCATGCCTGTAAATCATCAGCGCGGTGGCGGCGGCTATCAGGGTGCAAATAAGATATAACTTACCCGAGTGTTGTTTAAATTCGATGACCTTAAACCGCGCCAGAGAATAAAGACCGCTAAACAAGGCCAATATGGCGATACCGGTGTGAAACCAACCGAAGAGTGAAATGTCTGGCATGAATCTTCCTTTGAAGTATTTAGGTGTAATAAGGTGATAGGTAATAGCTGGGATATTGTGGCAGAGTTTCACCTTTTAATCCTGAGAAAAAGCTGACAAAAAGCTTATAAATCTGAAAAAAGTTGATATTGCTCGAAATAGAGGCAAACGCGATCACCTCAATCATCAATCTCTTACAAACGCAGATGTAAGCGCTTGCAAATTCGTCACCAAGGTAGGACATTAGCTATTGATTCTGCGATATCAATCCTTTAGCATCGTGGTCAACAAAATCAGGGCCAGACAATAAAGGTTCTGCCCCTTTAAGCGTTTACGTTTATCAATAATATGGTAGCAACAGATGAAAATTTTTGCAGCATTTGCCATGGTCATCAGCATGTCCACAGTCGCAGAGGGTATTGACAATGCCCGTTCAGAAGTCATTGGCACACCAGTCACAGTTGAAGGTTTTGTGACAGTTCCTTCAGGCCAATTTAGCGGCTCGACTTTTGACCAAGGTTTTGCCATTGAAGACAGCCAAGCAGGAATTTATATTAGTGTTGCGACAAATCCGGGATTGTAATTAAACCAACATGTCAGGATCACCGGGGTATTAACATCGAGCTATAATCAGCTGATGCTATCCACTGATGTTGACAATATTCAACGACTGCACGGTGCAAAGCACATTAAAGAGACAAAATTAGCGACTGGCCATATCAACAATGACAGCGAAGGTTTGCTGGTCAATGTGACAGGCACGGTAACCTCCAGGTAGCACCATTGTGGTTGCCCCACTCAGGGCCATTAACAAAACCACTGACGCTTAGGCCACTATCAATACTGACCCCATCGTCAGCGAGTTGCCCGTCGTCATTAACACTAACAACAATAACGCTATTGCCAAGCGACACATCAACCATCACCAACCGCCTCGGTTTATGATAATGATCATATTCTGGATCCAATACACTATTACTGCTGCTTGGCAGCTCCACCAAACGGTCGTCAGTGGTAAAATCTTCTGTTAACATTTTCGCGCCTCTCTTTTGTTGGTTTAAATGTCAATTATAGACGATAAAACGAACAAAAAAGAGGTTTGGTTCATTGGTAAAGCAAATGTGAAAAAGGCTGATTTGGCACAAGCCTGATGGGACAGTCACCTAATCTTAATCTGAACACAACTTGATTTATAAAAGTAAAAGTGACTGTCCACTTTGACTTTTCCAGCTGGCATTTCCGTACCATTGACCATTTTCTTGGTGGTGATATGAAGCCATTGGCATTAAACAAATAATATGTTGTCTACTCGGTATCTGATTGTATCCATATGTAATTTAAGAAATTCGTTCCAACTAAACCCTAAATAAATTATACTCCGCCACATAGGGAACACAGTAAATGGGAAAGTGATGAATGGAAAATAGCTAACAATAAATTTTATTGATTATTGTCCATTCCTCTCGATATTTTTTAACTATTTAGATAAATTCCTCTAACTGTCATAAAAATATCATATTCCTGGTGTGATCTATGACCCTTATGTCATTGAGCACATCTTAACCGTTTGATTTCACAAAACGATCTAACGTGATCATCAAAAGTACAAATACGGAAAAAATATGAATCGACTAGCTTTAATCACAACAACCAGTTTGCTCCTTTCACTCTCGGCTCACGCGAATCTGGTAGAAAAGAAGCCGTTAATGCAACCACACAACAATACTCACCTCATAGAGGTCAAATATAAACAGGCCGACGGCAGTTATCGCTATGACCAAATAGAGGCCCTTGAGGTCAATGGCGATCTGGTGTACGGTGGCGACATCATCATGGGTAAGGTTGCAGATTTGGTTCAACGCAAAGGAAAATTCAGCAACGACGTCGAAATGAATCTGGTGGGCGCAAGCGACGGGCCTGGCAATACCTGGCAATATTCCCTAGTGCCTTATACCTTGGATGGTGGGTTCACCAATACAGAAAAGACTGCGATCCTCAACGCCATGGCCTATATGGAAGCTCGGTTTGGGGTTAATTTTGACCCCAGAGGTTCACAGAGTTCCTATGTACACTTTACCCGCAACCCGACAGCCGGTGCCTGTGGCGACTCAAGATTGGGTATGGTAGGTGGCAAACAGAATATTCGTCTTGACTTCAATTGTTTTACCCAGCGGACCATCGTTCACGAAGCCCTACATGCACTGGGTTATATGCATGAACATCAGCGCAAAGACAGAGATAGTAATATCACGGTTAACTACAGCAATTTAGATACCTGCCGCAGTCAGTTTAATAAAGACTATAACTACAACCCCACCACATCATACGATATCAACTCCATCATGCATTATAGTTCAAAAACCACAGAACCCTGTGTTCATGATGAGAGTGAGCCTATGTTCACCAAAGTGGGTGGTGGTGAAGTCTCTTCGCAGAGTAACCTTTCATCAACTGACGTGAATAAACTCAAAAACGACTACGGCTATACCTTTGGCACTCGTATTAGATGGGCATCCATGTATTGTTTTGGCAATGGCTCATTGCGCTGGTCTTCCATCAAAGGTGCAACCTCATATAAAATCGAAAAAAACAACAGAGGAAACTGGAGTCACTATAAAACAACAAGCTCAACCGAAGCCAAATTAAGGGTAAACTCCAGTGACAACTTCAGGGTCGTTGGTGTTAATGCCAACGGTGAACGCTCGGCACTATCAAACTCAGTATATATTAGAAATTATGGTTCCTGTCTCTAGAGACCTAAACGAAACCGGGGTCAAAGTCAGCGAGATTGCACAGACATGACCCCATCAAAGCCATTAACCCAAACCGAGCCAATCACATATCTTCCAAACGCATTCCACGAGTCTCTTTGATGTATTTCACCACAAAAAAGATGCTCACAAAGGCTGATGTGGCATACAAACCATAAGCCCCTGCCAGACCTACGCTGCCCAGTAAGATGGGAAAAGTCATGGTAATGGCAAAGTTGGCCAACCATTGCGCACTGGCTGCTACGGCCAGCGCGGCACCACGAATGCGGTTATTGAATATTTCACCCAACAATACCCAAACAATAGGACCCCAACTTAAGCCAAAGAAGACCACAAACAGATTGGCCATAATCAATGCCACAGTGCCCATGCTTTCATCTAACGCCAACTTGCCTGCTTCATCAAAACCAGCAGTGCCAAATATAAAGGTTAACGCACCTAGGCTGATAAACATGCCGACACTGCCCACCAGTAACAGGGGTTTACGGCCAACTTTGTCGACCAAGGCGATAGCAATAAAGGTCGCGACGATATTGGTGGTTCCGGTCAAAACGTTGATAAACAATGATTGTGACTCGTCAAAACCTGCGGCCTGCCACAATTCAGCACCATAATAAAAGACCACATTAATGCCGACAAATTGCTGGAATACCGACAATGCGATACCCACCCAAATAATAGGATGAATCTTCTTTTGGCCATCAATGAATAAGTCTGCAATACCCGGTTTTTTATCGCCATGTAACGATTGTTTCACCGCTTCAATTTGTGCATTTTCAGTGCCGTTGTCGATACGCTTAAAAATAGCCCGCGCCTGTTCTACCTGACCTTGAGCCACTAAAAAGCGGGGTGATTCAGGGATAAACACCACCCCGATAAAAAACGCGATTGCAGGCACCAACTCTACCCAAAACATCCAGCGCCAGGCTTCAAAACCGAGCAGATAAGTCGCTTGAGCACCACCGGCATCAGAGGCGATGATATAATTACTTAAAAAAGCCACAAACAAACCCAGTACGATGGCCAGTTGTTGCAAGGTGGCCAACCGACCCCGTAACGCCGCAGGGGCCACTTCGGCGATGTAAGCAGGTGCCAAAACCGATGCAGCACCGATACCCAAGCCGCCCAACAAACGATAAAAAATAAACTCAACCGAAGAGCCTGCGATGCCCGAGCCAAAGGCACTGAGGGCAAAAATGATGGCAGTCACGATCATAATCAGTTTACGACCATAGCGATTCGATAAAGGTCCTGCCGCCAATGCCCCCAGCGCACAACCTAACAATACCGACGCAACATTAAAGCCAGTGGCGACGTCGCTAGCCCCAAAGGCAACGCCCAACGCCGTCACCGTGCCATTGATCACCCCCGAATCAAAACCAAACAGAAAACCGCCGATGGCTGCCACACAGGAGATAAATAAAACATAAAGCACCGAGCTTTGCCCTGGTTCAGTGTTGGCCGGATTGGTGATCGAGGTCATTCTGTTGTTTCCTTATTATTTTCAGCGCATTCATCTTTCGCTCCATAACGGCGTTATTTTCGTACTCAAACAGTTACATATAACTTATATGCGCCTGTTCTGCGTGCGAAAATGCCTTGTTCTGAAACGAAATCTAATCACGCTGACTAGTTATGTTAGTTGTTATGAGCGACTATCGTCATAATTTAAAATGATTTTGTTATGACTGACTTTTTCATAACGAATATTAAAGTTTCGGCTTAACACATCGAGCAGTCCGGTGACATCACCGGTTTTAAACATACCCGCCACTTGCACTTGTCGCAGCTTTTCATCGTCTGATAATTCAAATTCGATTTGGGTATAACGGCTGATTTCGGCCATCGCATCGGCCAAAGATTCACCGCGAAAAATAAGGTTACCATGACGCCAAGATAAGCTTTCGGCGATTTGCAGCGCATCAAGCTTAACCACTTTTTCGGCGCTTTGACCGCTGATATCTAGGTCTACTTTTTCACCTTTAGATATCGCCATGGTCCCCACTGGTAAGCGCTTTTCCATCGCGGCAACATCAGCATTTAACGAGGCATTTTTTTGGCTGGCCACCCGAACTTTGCCGTCGGTAACAATCAGCTCTACCAGTTTATTGCGCACTTCAACATTAAATGCGGTGCCTACGGCCTGAATAATCTTGCCACCCGCGATAACATTTAATGGCCGGGTAGTATCATGGGCAACTTCTATATGCATTTCACCGCGCAATAGTTCAATGAACCTAGCCTTGTCGGTATATTTAACTTGGACAAAACTGTTGGTATTGAGCACGATTTTGCTGTTATCAGGCAGGTTAATGGTATTGCTTTCTCCGACATCTGTTTGGTAACTGGTTTGCATCGCAACGATGGCCGAAGATGGTTGTAGGGTAGAAGGCGCAGCAGGATCAGCTTGGAAGCCAACCTGATAAACCGCCAAAGTCAGGGCCATTGCAAAAGATGCGGCAATGCCGCCAATCCAGCGGCTTTTACTGGTTTGATGCGCATTGTTATAGGTCTTGTTCACCGCCGCTTCGGGGAATATATCAGATAAGCGCGCCAAGTCATCCATCTTGTCCCATAGCTTGGCCACTTCCAGCAAAACCACGGTATTTTCAGGGTCAGCAGCCAACCACTGTTGCAGCGATTTTTTCTCTTGGCCAGACAAGCCCCGGTCGAGCTTAGCAATCCAATCACTGGCGTCATCCAAACGTTGTTCTTCTGTGGCCAATGCCGCTTGTTTGAGTTTGGATTGCTCATGAATTTGATAAATGTTACTCATAAGTTTCTCCTGAAAGTTTTTGTGATGAGCGCTCTTTTAAAGGCTTAGCAGGCTGATGCTGGATTTT
>JBLGCB010000076.1:0-20992 GCA_047617105.1 Phenylobacterium sp.
ATAAAAGCCGCAATATGTACAGGACCAATATTGCCAACATCTTGATTGATTGGGTTGGCGTGTGCGCTCATAAGGTCCATCCCCTTGTTTAAATTCACAGTAGTATTGAAATACTTTAGCACAGAACGTAATATTGCGCTAATTAAAATATTATGGCAGTTTCGCCAGACACTAAATTTTAAATTGGCCAACATGGACATCCAGCTGCTCGGTTAACCCGGTGAGAGTTTTAATGGTTGCGAAGGTGGCAGTTGCTACAAGCACAAAAAAACTGCAATAAAGCGGTTTTGTTGTAAACAATTTATTTAGTTCAGCACAGCGTTTGACCACGTCGCGAATGGTGTTGCTGCCCATGATCATCCGCCCGTTGAGAAGACAATAACGTATTTTTTAAAACGGTTTATAGATACCTTGATGTAACTGTGTGAGTGGCTTGGCTAAACACCATATAAAACAATACCATAAGTAAATATCTAATTAATAGGACGGGCATTTGTAATGCTTTTTGTAAAATTTATTACAAAGATTAGCCTAAACTTTAATAATCCATTCAGAGGGTGTTGGTTTCTTAAGGCTTATGGGGTCAGTTCAGATTGAAAGAGGCAGCTATTACAGGTTTTCTTGCTTGGAAACGACGAAAACTCGATTTTTATGCGCTTCATCATTGCCCCATCCTTTTCCATAATAATCAGTGAAAAACTCGTCATCATCATTAATCATGTATATACGGGGAGATAAATCATCACCCATGTCATTCAAATCAATATAAGAAACACTGACATCTTGCTGCTCAAATGCTTCCAAGATCCTTCTAACCCAAAATCTACGTCCGTCTTCAGTTTGCTGCTCATCTGTAATCATAATGTTATGATTATCTAATAAATATTTAAACATCATTGTAGCAAAACCGACCAAAATGCGATCATGTTTAGGTGATGCACTGCGCCAAACAAGTAGCTGGGTTGCGTTTTTGTTTCTTAGATATGAATTTGGTACATCTCGAACCAATACTTTAATTTTATAGGCGACTTCGTTATAAACGGCTCCTGAGCTATCTGCTCCACTGGCAATAAGACATATGGTTTGCTCTAAACCCTCAAAATTCTTTTTTTCAGCAGACACAAGTAACCTGTATCCATGTTGAACAAGGTAATTAGGCAAACAGTAATTTTGAACGTTCCCTGATAAAAAATGCTCAGCATCTTGTCTATTGCTTTTTGCAATCTGTAATTTCATATCGAAATCACCATTAATTAATAGAGACATATTATATAAATAATTAATCCATTTCTAATTTAACTGTAAGCGCTTTACACTCATCTTTTAAAGATATTCAGTGCTTTAGATTAGGCGCACTACCAGCCATATTAAAACCTATTTCTATTTAATCAAGTTAATTGCAATTACATCCAGTGTAAGTACCAAAGGACCAACAAAAAAGCCCCGCAGTACGGGGCTTTCAAAACTAATTCTTTACAGTTTTAGACTTAGTACCGATTAAAACGGAATATCATCATCAAAGTCAATTGGCGGCTCTACCGGTGCTTGCGCAGGTGCAGGTTTGTTGAACCCACCGCCCTGTGGTTGAGCTGCTGGCTGCTGTGGTTTAAATCCACCTTGTTGTGGCGGTGCAGACTGAGGCTGCTGAAAACCACCTTGAGGCTGTTGCGGCGCTGACTGCGGCTGACTAAACCCACCTTGCTGTGGCGGTGCAGGTTGTTGTGCAGGTTGCTGGTTAAATCCACCTTGAGGCTGTGGTGCTGCCGCTGGTTGCGGTGCTGCTGCTGGTTGCTGATTAAAGCCACCTTGTTGTGGTCGTGCTTGTGCTTGTGGCGCAGGCTGTTGAAAACCGCCCTGGGGCTGTTGCCCACCGCCATAACCGCCTTGGTTTTGTGGTGGTTGTGGCTGACCGCCACCCATCTGACCGCCGCCCATTGGCGCGCCCTGACCTTGGCCACCACGGCTGTCGAGCATTTGCATCTCACTGGCCACAATCTCTGTGCTGTATTGATCTTGACCTTGCTGGTTCTGCCATTTTTTGGTTTGCAAACGACCTTCAAGGTAGATTTTTGAACCTTTACGCAGGTATTCACCCGCAATTTCACCGAGACGGTTAAACATCACCACACGATGCCACTCGGTGGTTTCTTTACTTTCACCAGTCTGCTTGTCTTTCCAAGTTTCTGACGTTGCTATCGTTAAATTGGCAACCGCACCACCACTTGGCAAATAACGCACCTCAGGATCTTTGCCCAGGTTACCAACGATAATGACTTTATTAACACCACGAGAGGCCATCTTAAATACTCCAATATTCTAATAAATTACTTTTGCTTAGCGACGCTAACTAGTTATCGTCCAAAAACTCACATCCATGTGAGGTTTCTGGAAGAAGCTACGTTTAAGCAAGTGAAACTACGCTTACATTTCAACAAGTTGAAATGGCGGCACATCCGTGTACCGCATAATCAGTGCCCTAAAACTGCGTTTCAAGACGGGCACTAACTAACAACTTGACGCGCTAATGCAATATCAAATTCTTTTTCATCAACCTTTAAATAGGCTCGGCTTTCTTCAACCACCACGGTGGCCTCTATTACTCCAGGCAAATTTGCCAGCTGCTCTGCCAACAATTCACCCTGCGCTTCTTCTGTACAATGAATATCCAACGACAACGGTTTTGAACGCTTGGGTACTTGCATCGACCACGCAATGACCAGCCATAATAACCCCATTGCCGCTGCTGCTGCAAATACCAATTGAGGGTTCGCCAAATCGGCTACAGTTCCGCCGATAATACCGCCTAAAAACGCACCAAAAAACTGGCTGCTCGAATAAATACCCATTGCTGAGCCTTTGTTACCCGCTGGCGTTATTCTCGATACCAAGGCGGGCAAACTCGCTTCCAGATAATTAAAAGCGACAAAAAACAACAATACAAAAACAATCAATGCCGTTAAGTTATCAGCACCAAAATATAATCCCGTCAGGGCACAAACCAAACCACCAATGGCTAGCAGAAAGATTTCTCTTTCTTTGGCTTTTTTGCTGGCATAAATAATAAAGGGCACCATCAAGAAAAACGAGCCTATCAAAACCGGAAAATACAGCTTCCAGTGATCAACCGCCGCCATGCCCGTATTCATCAGCATCAGTGGCAATGAAACAAATACCGCCGTTAACATCAGATGTAAAATCAACACGCCAGCATCTAAACGCACCAATTGTGGATGACGCGCCAAGTTGGCCAATAACGCCGGAATGGCAACTGTCTCACCCTTTGGCGCTTTATTCACCGCGCTCGGCACCGCCGTCAATACCACCACAATACCTACCACCGCAAACACCGCAGTAACCCAAAACAAACTCGATAAACCAAAATTTTGCGCCAGCAGTGGACCAAATATCAGCGCCAGCGAAAACGAAATGCCAATACACATGCCAATCACGGCCATCACTTTGGGGCGTTGTTCTTCACGGGTCAAATCAGCAGCCAGGGCCAATACCGCGCTGGCAATCGCGCCGGTGCCCTGAATGGCTCTTCCCAGCGTGACCATATAAACAGATTCAGCCATAGCCGCGACCACGCTGCCAATGGCAAATAACACCAAACCAATCACGATGATGCGCTTACGACCAAAGCGGTCAGACAACATTCCCATCGGTATTTGTAACATGGCCTGGGTCAAACCATAGGCACCAATCGCAAGGCCAATCCATATGGGTGAGAAGCCTTCTAGGTCCTGGCCATAAATGGCAAAGACAGGCATCAGCATAAACAGGCCCAACATACGAAAGCCAAAAACGGCGGCCAATGAAACGGCGGTTCTCTTTTCTAGCGAGTTTAATCCAGACTCAGACATTTTTAATCCAACTAATCCATCTTATTAGGGGCCGTTTGGGATTTTAGGCGACGATTTTTGGTGTCGGCATACTAGCACAAGATAACGTTTTTAGCAGTAACCCCAAATAAAATAATATCAGGTTAATGTTACGGCCAAAAATATGGCATAATCCCCCCCTTTTTGATTCGCCAATTTAAAGGTTTACTCCCTTAGATTTTGGCCAAGATTATATAGGTGGTTAATGGACACAATTGAAGTCAGAGGCGCACGTACCCACAACCTCAAAGATATCAATCTGACGATCCCCCGGGACAAACTGACGGTGATCACCGGATTATCCGGCTCCGGCAAATCGTCTTTGGCATTTGATACCCTCTACGCCGAAGGACAACGACGTTATGTCGAGTCACTCTCTGCCTATGCCCGTCAATTTCTGTCGTTGATGGAAAAACCAGATGTTGACCACATCGAAGGGCTTTCTCCGGCCATTTCCATTGAGCAAAAATCAACTTCGCATAATCCTCGTTCTACCGTAGGCACGGTGACCGAGATTTATGATTACCTAAGATTATTATTCGCCCGCGTCGGCGAACCCCGCTGCCCAGACCATAACACCACCCTTGCCGCACAAACGGTCAGCCAAATGGTCGACAAAGTACTTGAGTTACCCGAAGGCTCGAAGATGATGTTGCTGGCCCCGGTGGTCCGTGGCCGCAAAGGCGAGCACAGTAAATTACTCGAAAACCTCGCCGCCCAGGGTTTTATCCGCGCCCGCATTGATGGCGAAGTCTGTGACTTATCCGATCCACCAGAGCTAGAACTGCATAAAAAACACCAAATTGATGTGGTTATCGATCGCTTTAAAGTCAAACAAGACCTGCAATTACGCTTGGCTGAATCTTTTGAAACCGCACTCGAACTCTCTTCTGGCACCGCCACGATTGCCTATATGGATCAAGAAGAGGGTGAAGAAGAAAAGCCTGAGATGGTGTTCTCGGCCAATTTCGCCTGTAGCCTGTGTGGTTACAGCATGACCGAACTCGAACCACGGTTATTTTCGTTTAACAATCCCGCCGGTGCCTGTGGCACTTGTGACGGCCTTGGTATTCGTCAGTTCTTTGATGAAGACCGCATTATCGCCAACAACGAACTCAGCTTGAGCGGCGGTGCTATTCGTGGCTGGGACAAACGCAATTTCTATTATTTTCAAATGCTGACCTCACTGGCTGATCATTATGGTTTTGATATCAAGCAGCCCTTCAATGAACTCGCCGAGAAAGACCGCAAGCTGGTATTACACGGCAGTGGCAAGCAAAAAATCAAGTTTAAGTATATCAATGACCGCGGCGATATTGTCATCAGAGAACACGCCTTTGAAGGCATTATTCCTAACATGGATCGCCGTTACCGCGAAACCGAATCCAATTCGGTCAGAGATGAGTTAACCAAATACCTCAATACTCAACCCTGCCCCAGTTGCGAAGGCACCCGGTTACGACAAGAAGCACGCCACGTATTTATTAACGACACAAATTTACCAACCATTACTGCCGGCTCTATCGGTGAAACCAGGGCTTTCTTTAGTCAATTGACCCTCGGTGGCCAACGAGGCCAAATCGCCGATAAAATTCTCAAAGAGATTCAGGACCGTTTGTCATTTCTTGAAAACGTTGGTTTGAATTACCTCACCTTATCGAGAAAATCAGAAAGCCTCTCTGGTGGTGAAGCCCAGCGTATTCGTCTGGCCAGCCAGATTGGCGCTGGTTTGGTTGGGGTTATGTATGTTCTAGATGAACCTTCTATTGGCCTACATCAACGGGATAACGACCGTTTGTTGAAAACCCTGACCCACCTGCGCGATCTCGGCAATACCGTGATTGTGGTTGAGCATGACGAAGATGCCATCATCAATGCCGACCATATTATTGATATTGGGCCAGGCGCGGGCGTGCACGGTGGTCATATTATTGCCCAAGGGACTGTCGATGATATTAAAGCCGAAAAAGAATCTATCACCGGACAGTATCTGTCTGGCAAACGGTTTATTGCGGTGCCAGAAAAGCGTATCAGCTTTGACGATCAGCAGTGGCTGAAGTTATATGGCGCCAGTGGTAATAACCTTAAAGACGTCGATTTGGCGCTACCGTTAGGGGTGATGACCTGTGTCACCGGCGTCTCCGGCTCTGGCAAGTCAACACTGATCAACGACACCTTGTTTAAAATCGCCCATCATGAATTGAATAACGCCACCACAGGTGAGGCTGCGCCTTATAAGTCTGTCGAAGGTATGGATTTGTTGGATAAGGTGGTGGATATCGATCAGAGTCCAATTGGTCGTACACCGCGCTCCAATCCGGCAACCTACACCGGTATATTTACCGCCATAAGAGAGTTATTTGCCGGTACTCAGGAAGCCCGTTCGCGCGGTTATAAACCCGGTCGATTTAGCTTTAATGTCAAAGGTGGGCGCTGCGAAGCCTGTCAGGGCGATGGTTTAATCAAGGTCGAAATGCACTTTTTGGCCGATGTCTATGTGCCTTGTGATGTGTGTAAGAGCAAGCGTTATAACCGTGAAACCCTCGAAGTGCTTTATAAGGGCAAGAGCATTCACGACGTGCTGAATATGACTGTGGAAGAAGCCAGAGACTTTTTTGATAAAATTCCGGCCATTTCACGTAAATTGCAAACCTTAATGGATGTCGGATTGTCGTATATTCGTTTGGGGCAATCGGCCACTACCCTGTCAGGCGGTGAAGCCCAGCGGGTGAAACTGGCCAAAGAGTTGTCAAAACGAGATACCGGTCAGACCCTGTATATTCTCGATGAGCCAACTACAGGTTTGCATTTTCATGATATTCAACAATTGCTCACGGTATTACACCGCTTACGCGATCACGGTAATACCATCGTGATCATTGAGCATAACTTGGATGTGATTAAAACCGCCGACTGGATTATCGACCTCGGGCCTGAGGGTGGCAACGGTGGTGGTGAGATACTGGTCAGTGGCACGCCAGAAGACATTTGTCTGCATCCAACCTCGCACACTGCGTTTTATCTTAAGCCGCTGTTGGGGTTGTAGGGTGCGCACTGCGCTAAGCTGTTGAAAAGCCCCGTTTGGCCGTAGGATGGGTAGAGCCTAAAGCGAAACCCATCAGAATTGGGCTGCAAACGATGATATTGTGTTGCTATCATGCGTAAATGATGGGGTTAGCTTCGCTCTACGCCATCCTACGGGATTTTTAAACAGCCTCGCGCACCATGGATCATCCGTCATTTCATAGCAATTTTCGATCTTATATTCCTAAGCAGAATGCACCGCCAGCTGCTCCTTGATTGCATCGGGGATCGGCTGGGTCCTTTTGTCAATCGTTGCTGACGTGCCTAGCAGGAAAGTAGATCAGCAACTCAAACCCTTTGCCCTTATCGCTATAACATTCGATGGTACCACCGAGCTGTTGGGTGACGTAATTGAACACCACATGCATCCCGAGGCCAGTATAACCCTGATGGCGTTTGGTGGTAAAAAACGGCTCAAAGATACGCTCTGTTAATGACTTATCAATACCTTGGCCATTGTCTTTATAACGAATCATATAGTTTTTCCCAGCCGTGCTGACATCAATCTTGATGGTATTGTTCTTGGCGTCTTTGGCAGGCTGCTCCGAGTCTGTTTTCGCTGCCTCATCAAAACCATGGGCTAAAGATTTCATGATCAGGGTAATCAAAATCTGGCTGATGGTGCCTGCATAGGTATTGGCCTGCCACTTTTCGTTACACTGCAAGCTCAACACCACCCCTTTTTCATCCAACATCGACTGCAATGATGTCACCACATCAGCAATCAGTGTCCGCAAGGTAAAGTGGCTGACACCATCACTAGACTGGTCAATAGCAACATTTTTAAAACTGGTCACCAAGTGACTGGCACGCTCTAGGTTATGGGTCAGTAAGCCCAAACCATCTTTGGCTTCGGCCTCAAACACCTCAAAAGATTTTCTGGTCAGCTTTTGATTGGCTTTGGCCACTGACAATTTATCAATCAGGTATTCAATGGTGGTCGAAGCGGTCAGGCAAATGCCAATTGGGGTATTGAGCTCATGGGCAACACCGGCGACCAGCCCTCCGAGTGAGGCCATTTTTTCAGCCTCAACCAGTTGCTTTTGGGTATCGAGCAGATTCTGAAACATCCGCGCATTTTCAATCGCAGTGGCAGTAAAACTGGCCAACGAGGTCAGTAAATCCACATGCACCGGTTCAAACGCGTGTTTACGGCAACTTTGCACTGACAGCGTACCAATCACCTTATTTTTAATCAGCAGCGGTATATAAATCAATGATTGGGGGGCTTTGGATTTATCTTCATCTTCCATGTCAGTCGGCAACCAGTGCTGCTGCTTGTATTCATGGTTGCTAATATAATCTTCACCCTGAACCTCTAAATCGTTAATAAAAACGGTTTTACAGTGATCAATGCACCATACTGCAAATCTCGATTTATCTTTCATATCGCGAATGTAAGGTTTATAGCGGGTGCCATATTCAACATTCATCCGTACATCAATCTCATTTTTGTCCGCATCATATAAACCAATGCCAAAGATTGGCGCGTCCATTAAGGTATTCACATTGTCATACAGTTGCAGCAAAATATTTTCCATATCCAGCGAAGCATTCACTTGCAAACCAATTTCGCTGATCATCCGAATATGCTCATTGGCTTTTTCCAACGCCGTTTTTTGCTGCTCCATTTTTAAGTAGCTTTGGGCATTATCCAATGCAATGGCGGCGGTAGAAGCCAGGTAGCTAAGCATATCTTGGTGTTGTCTGGTATAAGCATTTTTACGATAACTCTGCACCGACAGAACCCCTATCACTCTACCGGCAACAAACAATGGCCAATAAATCACCGACTTGCTGACTTCGCCAGCTTTAGGCGCAGGAATCTCCATATCACCAAAATAATCAGCATGTTCTTTGGCATAATCATTGATCACTAGGGGTTGCTGATGTTCGATGCACCATACCGCGGGGCGATCTTTTTCGTCCAATGACATCATAAACAAAGGTTGATGCTCGCCATTTTCGAGGGTCAATTTAAAATCAATACCCTGTGCTTCTTCGTCATATAAGCCAATCAAAAAAACAGTCGCATCCATCAACTGATTGATGCGTAAGTAGAGGGTTTTAAGGATTTCATCAAATTCTAGTGAGCCGCTGATTTCTTCGCCAATATCACTTAATATCGCAATGTTCAGCTCCAACTGGTCGAGCTGAATACTTTTTTTATCAAGCTTGTCGGTTTGTTGCGACAACATAGCCTTCAATAGTCGATTTTGCCTTAATTTGATGAAAGCAAAGAGGCAAACGAGAAACAACACAGTCAATATACCGAATAAGCTATTCAATAACACATTATTGATATCTGATTGCACGATAAACTGTCCCGTTGCTGATGAAAAAGAAATGATGGTGATGACATCGCCATTTTGATGCTGGTTTATGTAACCTGAGTTCGGCTTAACAATAGGCCGTCCAGCGCCGCCCTTTTCGCCATACTCGGCGTTGAATTCGCTAGTCATAGCCGGCTATGACGTACGCAAATCCGCCTTGATTATGACGAAAATTGCAGCACTGTCCTTGAATTTAAAACTTTACATTGGATTTAAGATGATTAACCTCTCTTAAACCGAACTCAGGTTAAGTATAGAGTCTTTCTCGCGCTGCGCTAATTAGTTTAAAGCGAGTCTATTATCCATCATTAGCTTAGCTAGTCCATCCTAGCAAGGTATGGCTATTATCGGCTATTTTGTCTATGCTTAGTTAGCCTAAAGGACACCAACATCATCACCCGGAAAAGTTATGCCAACCGTTGTAAAATCAACTGCAATTAAATCCATCATCATGTGCCTGCTCATCACCTGTTATACCACAGGTGCCATCGGTGAAACCGAAAAATGTGCAGCGCCACAGCCACATTGCCAAGCGCTGGCATTATTTCACCAGGCCAGCAACAAAAACCAGCAAGGTCAATGGTTTGAAGCAGCCGAATTAGCACAACAAGCGATCAATAATGCTGCCATTGATGGCATACTGCCTTACACCATTCTATGTTTATCGTTGAGTGATGAATCCTATAACAGCACGGTGGATTTTGTTCCCTGCCCTCGCCAGGCACCTTACACCGCCAATGCACTGCTCAGTCAAATTAAACAACGCCACCCACCGCAACCTTATGTGTTTGTCAGTTTTGCTCAAGCCAGCGAAGACACTGGCCATGCTAATCCCTCTTCCATGCCAAAAACTAGCGCACTGAATGGCTGGCAGATTAACGATTACCGCCAGCAAAACAAGCGCTTGATCACCAAGTTTATGGTCGGTAATGGCGGCGAAACCGCAATGTCAGCGGTTGAATTGACCTTAACTGATGATGCAGGCCATCAAATAAACCAAACAATACCACACATTAAAGCCAAACAGGTTTGGCCACAAAACCTCAGCAGGCCCGAGTTTTCGCCGCTTTTTACGGTAGACTTAACTGAAAAAGATGGTTTCGGTATCACCAATGAGCGCAGTAAATGAATAAAAGCAACTCCAGACACAACAGCAAAAACTTTATCCTAGCAGCAGTTTTAACCGCTATTATGCTGCCAAATCCCCTGATTGCCAGCCCTTCAAATCCCACCATGATGGCAGCAGCAACTCAGCGGCTATCATTTACCATCGACCGATCAGCGCAGGGTCTGGCAAACGCCCGTTATGTCATCGACTTAAGCCAATGGCCGACCCAGGTGGTATCTTGGTGCGAAGGAGAAGCACTTTACGCCATGCCGTTTTGTGGTGGTAAAAAAGAAGACGATCACACAACACGCATTAATAAGGTGGTAACTTTTACTCCAGCACAATTGCATATCAGCACCATCGTCGAAAAACAAGCAGATAAAATACTGCGCAGCCATCAAATTAGTTATCAACCCAATCACCCACGCGTTAAGGCAAAACTTAAATCAAAGGCAGCCAATGGCGCCATCTTATCTAAAGCGAACATCATTGCCGACGCGCCCATTGCGGTGGTCAGCATAGAATCATTATTGCTCAGCCGCCTGAGCGACACACCGTTAAAACCCAGCGACAATCTGCACTGGGTTGAACCTAAACGCAGTAAGCGAATGAAATATGAATCCAGCGCCAATCACTGGCGGGTCAGCCAATTTAATCCCCGTAGCAACAAACAAGTGGCCATGTTTATTATCGATTTTGATGACCATGGTAAACCACTTAAGGTGCAGGCAGCCTCAGGTAAATGGATCCTAGCTTTAGACATCAACCCTGCCAAAACAGCTCTAAAACCACAATGAGGATAAGGATGAAAACGCCCCAGCTTAACCAGCGCTTTGCTAGCATTGGCCTGACCTGCCTTTTAGGGTTATTACTCGGGTTTAGTAGCCAAGCACAGGCCAAACCATGCAGTCAGCAAAAAATTATTGGCCGCATCACCATTGATCAAAAACCGTTTCAAAATCAGCCCGCCTTAAGAAAAGTGCCATTTATTGTTTGGGATGCGTTACGCTCTGGTTTTGCCCGGTTAATTTATGATACCAGCCTGTGTATGGGCCAGGAGCCGGTGATCTTCTCCAATCCATCCATCAGCAATAACTTGCCATTAAAACCGGTCAAAAACCCCAACCTCAAAACCCCATTGCTGGTCAGTGATTTCTATCTACAATATGACCGCTTAGCTGAGGCATTTTTGGCCGATTTATTACATCAGCAGGGCAATAATATGTCAATACTGGTGTACTGGGATACCCCCATGGATGAAGATTTAAAAAAAGCCATCAGCGCGCGAAAAATCGAATTGTTTTACACCATCTTTGATGCAGAGAATTACACTGAGATCCCGTTTGAGGTTGAAATTGATTTGCCGATTGTCAGTCAGAAAAAAGCCATCGAGAAGCTAGCAACTCAATTTTATGAACAATTAAAAAGAATCAGGGAGAACATCAGTGCCGTACAGTCTGAATAAACGTGTTGTGACCAACATCCTTTTGCTCGTCATTTTACTGCTCAGCACCATCAGCATTGAAGCCAGCAATGACAATTCCCTAGTAAGCGAATCCTTAGTAAACAATGACAAGGTGCAACTGTACATCCAAAAAGATCGCCCAGAGAAAGGCCCTATTCGAGTCAGTTTTGAAATTGACGATACCCTTGCCACCAAGGTCTCCTGGGATACCAACTTTGAAAAACGCCACCTGATTTTAAGAGAAGTCAAAAAGGGCTTTACCGGTTACATGTATGAACTAGAAAATGATCTGATATCACCTGAGTCTCAGTGCGACAACCGAAACAGCCTGTCCCATGTCAATGTGGTACTTAAAGTCAGTGAGATCACCACAGGTTACAAAAACGAAGATTTCATGAATTTTTATCGCTTAAAGCTCGATTCGGCCATTCTCTACACCCAAAATAAATATAACTCAAGCAAAGCCGAGTTAGGTTATATTCAGTTTAACGAACCCCGAAAAGGGCGTCTAAAACTGTCTTTCGGCGCGATTAAAAAACTCCGTAAACACGGCGATAAACTCGCCCAGTCGTTTGCCCAAGCCAAATTGCCAGAATTGATCACTTACCTACACGAAGGCATTCAAGGCACCAAGGCGCAAATCAGCGAAAAAGTATTGGTTTGCCAACAAACCATGGGCGATAACCTGGCCTTAGGCGAGTTGTAACGATGTCGGTCAACGCCAGTGACCCACTGGCGCAATCATTAAACGGCTTTGGCTGGGTATTAAGGCCGTTTAAAAATAGCAGTGGATTGCTCAGCGTATTGCTAATTTTTATCACCGTATGGTCATTATGGCTGGTCAGCATGGTATCGTGGCAATTCAAACAACATTACTTTGATGAGTTAAGGGGCATTTACCCACCGATATTTACCAAGGCCAACCATAACCACGACTGGCCAGCACTTAAAAACCACCTTAGTGCTATCACCGCAGTCAGGAAGGAACATTTTACCACCTTGGTTGATGTTTGCATTGATGATAATAAAGACGTCGGATTTCGCCCAGTCAGAACAGGCATTCGCACCCTAGCAGCACCAACCCTCATTGAACAAAGCAACAAATACCAGCCAAACGGACAAGCCGGGGTTTGGATGAGCAGCACCTTGTATGAAGTGATATTTGGTCACCCTTATGCCGAATCGACATCCAGCCCTAACGACAACCACACCCTGACCTTAGTGGCTCGTCTTAAACGCCGCAGCCAAGAAACCCTTAATCACAAAACCTGCCAAACCAATGGCGCTAAAATCACCTTGCCAATCATCAAAGTATTGCCGCTGGCCACACCCGCAAGATGGTTAATCCTACGCAAAGCCGATTTGCCGCAGTTAAATATCAGCAAAAAACTAACCCCTGTGACCAGTATTTATACCTCTGCCAACGGCAACGCAGAACGAGCAGTGGTTAATGCCATTAATCTTTATCTACAGCAAAATAAGCAAAACGGCATTGCTGCCAAGGTCAATTACTGGATTGACGAATTGCCGTTTAGCCTGCAAGTACAACGGGAAAAACTCGACATTCGCTTTACCCTCTTTGCTTTTCTCAACTGTGCCATGATGCTCTTTTTTATGATCGGCTTTTACTTAATCCAGCAAAAAGCCCTGCAAGAGAACCTGTATTTATTACGTTATTATGGGGTGTCAAAAAAATCATTGTTTGGCCATGCCAGCAGCGCCTTAACCTTGTTTTGGCTCAGTCTGTATGTGTTGGGCTTTGTCGTCGCTTGGCAGCTTTTAACCGTCACTCAGGCTAAGCTGTTTGTCGACTTCAACCCGCTTGACTATTTGCACAGCTTTATCAACGGCTTAACCGTACTACTGCTGCTTTCTCCTGGTCTATTAGCACTGCTTTATTTGTATTATCATTTTTGGACCCCGGCATTTAATCAACAATGGAAGGATAGCCAATTGTGATTAAGCCGACCAGGAATTTGCCCAAACGGCCCATCGGGCGCAAAATATCCAGCACCACCACGGCGATGATGCTGCTGTTTCGCAGCCATAAAAGCTTATGGCTGGCATTGTTGTTTATCGTCACCACCATGATCCTGTTGTTCAGTTATTTATTGCTGATCAAAACTCAGGTCAGCAATAACGAACGTTCACAACTCGGTTTGGTCGCCACCGCCCACTTAGCGATTAACACCCCCGAGGGGATGCCACTTAACACCGCACATCAAATCGCACAGAACATCAACGCGACTCATCAAGCACTGGTGGTGCCACTGAACCGCATCACCGCGCTTAAATGCCGATTTTTTAATTATACTGACTATATCAAAGAGACTTCGATGATGGTCGACGGTTATCAGCAATGGGTCGATAAAAAAGTCTATAGCTGGGTCGCCAATGGTGAGTTTACCCTAACCCTTAATCAACTTGATTTAAGCGTATCGACACCACAATTCACCCTGCTCACTGCCGACTTTGATGTGATTGGCCACTTTGACGTAGTTGAATTTGACCAAAGTGCCAGCAAACTCGCACTTGGGGCAATGCACCTTCAGCAACTCGATACTACCAGCCACTATTATTTTTCTTATGCCCCTGTGGCTAATGCCCCACTGGGGCCCTTCACATTTGACCCCAGCAGTGGTTACTTTATGTTATTGGGCGAAGAAGATTTACCCCCTGAACAATTGCCCTTGTTGGCGAACACGCAGCAAACCTTAAAAGCGTTTGTCGCGGCCATTTACCGTCAACACTTGCCATTTTTGCCCGGTGCTGCGGTTGATCAAATGCAACTGGCCAGTTATGAATATTCATCCGAGCAACGCCAACATAACAATAAAATCATGCTTAACTCGCTGCTTTTTAACCCTGACACTGAAGGTTTAGCCGCCAATGAACCCAATTCGATCACCGACGCCTCTCGGACATTTTTAAGTGCGGCATTATTTGATAAAGTCTTCCCCAACGCATTTGATTATAAAATCTTAAGGTTTGATTGCGGTGCTAATCCGACTAATGATACCAAAGCCATCAAACAAATCGCCGCCGTTTATGGCCATTATTACCTTAAACCCAATAGGCAACAAAACCCCAATCAAGTTTTTCTGCCTTTTAACAACAAAGGCGAATCAACCGCGACCATCAATGGATTCTTAATCAAAGATTTGGGCCAAATCAACGCGGCCATCAAGGCATTAACCGCACAGCTGCAACTACACCAACACCATCACCATCACCTCGATTGGCAAATCAGCACCGTAGACCAGCGCTTGCCCTCCTATTCATTGTTTATTTTTATCACCATTGTCACCATACTGGCGATGGCCGCCATACTGCTGGCACTGACCTTGCCATTAAGGCGGGTCATGATCCAAGATATGTTTTTGGTTAAGTTCTATGGTGGTTATTATGTGATGGCAGTGATGTTATGCTGCTTGTTACTGTTTCCTTTGGCGATGTTAATGGCTTGGGGCTTCGGTATGGTCATCATGCAGACCATCAATTCAACCATATTAGCCCCATACAACGTGCCCTTAATGAGGTTTGATCCACAGTTTTTTGTGTCGGGCAGTTTGTATGTGTTTACCCTCTGGCTGGTCATTTGGACTTGGTTGGCCTTTGGACTGAAAAAAATTGTCAACATTCATGCTTGAATCACGAGGTGCTTATCATCGACAGCATTAGAACCCATAATATCCAATACACCATTGGCGGACGAAAAATACTCAGCCAACAAGCTGATTTTGTCATTAACCGCCATGATCTGGTCTGTATCAGTGGTCCCTCTGGTGGCGGTAAAACCACCTTGCTCAATCTGCTTTGCGGTCTGTGTAAGCCAGATCAAGGTGATATTTACTGGGGAGACCACCAAATCCATCCTCCCGGCAACGGCATCAATATTGACCAGTTAAGAATGGACTGGATTAGCATGGTCTTTCAAGAACCTAGATTGGCAAAACAATTGTCCGGTTGGGAAAATATCTATCTACCGTTAAAAATTGCCGGTCGTTTCGATACGCTGGATAAACCCTTGCTGGCCCAGCTATTACGGGTTTTCTTTTTGGACCAGGCACCAGAGCACCATTTTGGCGCATCAGCCAGCGCAGCAACCGGCGCAGCAGCCAGCGCAGACCCAGCCGAGGCAATAGAACACCATCCGTTATTTGCCACCATAGATGATAAATTACGCCGCCCAGTGGCGACCTTTTCCAGCGGTCAAATGCAACGAATAGCGATTATAAGGGCCATAATGACGTTACCTCGATATATCTTGGCAGATGAAATACTCAACTCAGTTGAACCCGAATTGCAGGATAATACCTGGCAGGTTATCAAACACATTTGCCGTCAGCGTCAAATTGGCTTTGTGTTGGTCACTCACAACCAAGCATTACTCAATGATCCAGATTTCAGCCAAACATTCAGAATCGCCGATGGAGCCTTTGCATGAACTTAAAACGATATACTGCTGTCTTGCTCTTATTCTTACTCTTGCTGAGCGGCGCGCTCTTAACGGCCAGCCAAGCGGTCGCCGCTGACAGCTGGCTTAAAATTATCGTTGTTGCCCCCAAGGTCACGCTGCTAGGGCCTCTTAATGCCAATGAACAACAGCGATTGAACCAAATTAATCAAACCAGTTTTAGCAAGGCCGTTGCCCATCTGAAAAGCCAACTGGCACTTTATTACCCAACAGAACCGCTGATTGAACCCTATCAGGGTAACGACTTTTACCAGCGTCAGGATGAGCAGGGTGATTTTTTTCTCAGGCAACTGGCCCCCAGCAAAAGCAAAGACTTAATCTTATCTGGTCAGTTTGAATCCGACCCACAAAGCGGTTTAATTAATTTGAAAATTGACGGTTACGACGGCCAAAAGAAAACCAGCTGGTCAGTCTATATGTCACCTTTTTCGCCAGGCTCACTGACTTATCTTGAGGAGATTTACAGTCAACTATTTTTTGAGGTCCTTAATGAAGCAGCAACCGATGGCTTAAAACCACGAAATGCCAAGATGGAGCGACCATAATATGCCTTTATCACCCCAGCACCTTACCGTTATCATGCTGGCCGTTATCAGCTTAATCGGCTGCCAAAGCACACCCGGCGACAATGATGGCCCATCGGTAAGCACACCAAAAGCAAAAGATTTATTAAGAAAAGAATGGTCATGCAAAATAAAAAGAGACAGTGATTATCAAATCATTTATGACCAACAAGATTTTTACGCCACCCTGACAGTGCCCCGCGCCAAACCGTCAGATCAGCAACAAACCAGTCGTTTACGCACCGACTTTGTGCTTCCCGGGCCAATCGAAGATATCGTCTCGGTTCATTTTAGTGAACCAGGTAAACCTGCCAGCCGATTAATGCAAGGGTATATACCCAAGAATGTTTGTGGCGATTTTTTTGTCAGAAATGCCGCGCTAGCCGATAATACCTTGTCAGTGTTCAGTGATATTGACTCACAAACCCGCGAGGGCGATATGCTGTGGCAAATTATCTATGTGGATAAACTGGGCAAGATATTCACCACCCAAAAGGCATTGGCTTTGTCGAAGCAATGATCTTGTGACTATCGACTAGGGTTTGGCCCGAACCAGGCACGAATGGCCGCCAAACCCTTATCCGCCACTTTTTGCGGTGGTGATACCAACTGATTACCACGAACAAATAAACGCTCAAGCTGTGGCAGGTTAACAATTGACTCGGGTAAGCGGGTTAACTGATTCCCCGTGAGGTTAAGCGTTTTTAACTGCTCCAGTTTGCTTAGTGCTTGTGGTAACGTCGTCAGTTGATTATTGGCTAAATCAAGCTTAGTCAGCTGTTTAGCCTCACCGATTTCTGCCGATAAAACCGTTAAACGGTTATCGTTGAGATATAAAGTCTGTAATTGTGGCAATCGCCAAGCTTCAAATGGCAGTTCAGTGAGTTGGTTATCAGACACATTCAAGGTGGTTAACTGTAATAAGTTGCCAATCTCCTTGGGTACCCGACTGAGTTGATTACCTTCCAGTTCAAGCTTTTGTAATAGATTTAACTGACCAAGCTGTGGTGGCAATTGGCGAATTTGATTGTAGGCCAGTGCAAGCGCCGTCAATTGACGCAACTCGGCCAAGGATGCTGGCCATTCGGTAAGTTGATTGGCACTCAGTTCAAGGATCTTTAGCTCACTTAAACGCACAATGCCATCCGGTAAATCGACCAATTCATTACCTTGCAGGTATAACTCGGTTAAACGGGTCAACCGACCAATTTCATCAGGCAAACGAATCAATTCAGTCCCGCCAAGGTCGAGCTGCTTGAGCATCGATAACCCACCAATCGTCGCAGGCAACACCGACAAAGGATTGCCCTTAAGCGATAACTCTTGTAACTGCTTTAACTCGCTAATGGGGGCTGGAAAGGCCTCAAAAGCATTGTCGCTAAGATTCAATCCACGTAACTGGGTTAATTGACCAAACTCAGTGGGTAAAGTACTGAGCAGGTTACTTTGCAGATTTAATCCAGGTAAGCGGCTAAGTTGGCCAATGGATTTGGGTAACGAGGTCAGCTGATTAATACTCACCACCAATTTAATCAAGCCGCGAAGTTGGCCAATTTGTTCAGGCAGTTCAGTTAACGAATTATCATTGAGATTGAGTTCACCCAGCCCCGTTAACAAACCGATTTGTGTCGGTAATGCCATTAATTCATTAGAGCTTAAATCTAGCGTGACCAACCGAGTCAACCGACCGATATCCTCGGGCACCACGGCCAACTGGTTTTGCGCCAAATATAGCGTGTCTAATTGGGTCAATCGGGTAACCGCTGACGGAAATGTCACCAGCCGGTTGTCATTAAGGTTAAGCAATTGCAACTGCTTAAGGTGGCCAATGACATTAGGCATCACCACAAACTGATTGTCACTGATATTCAATGTCGTTAGTTGTTGTAACTGGTTAAATTGAATCGGTAAGGTGATCAGTTGATTGGCACTTAGATTTAAATCATTCAACTGACTTAACCGGGCAATTTCTTTGGGCACACTGGCCAGCTGGTTGGCGGCAAAATTCAGCGTCTTAATGCCCGGCAGCAAAGTGGTGGTTAACAGTTGGCGGGTGTCGAGTTGATTATAAGCGACATTCACTTTGTCCAGTTGATGTAACGCCGTGATACTGTGAGGCAGCTTAGTCAGCGCCAGATTACTCAGGTTAATTTGCGACGCCTGACTTAACTTATTGATGGCGACGATACGTTCAATCAATCGTAGACTGTTTTGCTGTTGGCCAACAAAAGTGGTGGCGGCATCGTCCTTAAACTGACTGTTTAAACCAGTGATGACCTCCTGCGCTCGGCTGCCCTCTTTAAGCAAGCGACTGTTATAAATCTTACAATTGGCCTGATCATACCATTGCGTACGTTTAAGTACATTGCTGTCATCAATATAACAGCCGCGGATGACACTATTGGTAAATACCACCGAACCATCAAAATGTTCAGCAAAACGTAAATCGACGCCATGCAAATCCGCCTGAACAAAAGTCGCGCTAGCAAAATCAGCGCTACGAAAATTGGTGAAGTGGGTTTCACTGAGGGTAAAAGTGGCGCGTTTGAGTTTGGCCTGAAGAAAATCAGCCAAGTTTAACTCCGTCGCCCATAACTTCGCGCCGGACAAGTCTGCCATGGTAAAATTAACTTGATTTGCCCGCACATAAGACAAATTAGCATTAATCAATTTACTCTGCACCAACGCAGTGCCTCGCTGAAACTGGCTATTGCTTAAATCAGCATCAGACAAATCGACCAAATCAAAGCGCCCCGATAACACACTCGAGCGTATTCTGGCCCCGCGTAAATCGGTTTTTAACATACTGATATTACACAGTATCGCATCACTGAGATTGGCGAGGGCAAAATGTCGTCCCGACACATCAGTTTGCTGATAGCTCACCCCATAGTTGCAATCGGTGACAGGGGTAATTCGAACGCCATCTGGTAATTCATCGCCAACCGCTTGGGCATCGGCCATAGACCCTTCGGTTTGCATATTCGTAGCACCATTTACAACACTAAGCCGCTGAATTTTGGCCCCTTCAATATTAATATGAGGAATAATGAAATTCACCACCGGGTTATCCATATATTTGGCCACAGAGGCTGGTGCCAACAACCCAAGCACCAACGCCGCCAGCCTGATAACGCACACCACCAAAACCAACAACAGATAAAATAAGGTCGGACGGTTGTTAAATATTTCATGGTACAACCGATTGATATGATCGTACTTCTTCGCCAATAACAGTGGATGTTGCAGTCGTAACCAGTAAAGCACATGTAAAGCCAGACTGACCATGATTAACAGCAAGTGCCATAAGCTGATCCATATATCCTGAAAACGGGCAAAATCCCACAAAATCAACATCATCACCAACAGCGGCGATAAAGAGACCATAAAAATAATAATGGCATTAAGCAGATAATAATTGGCACTTCGCGGTGAATCTGGGTAGTGGTCATACTTCGCCCGAATATTAAACATAAAGGCATGAAGTAGATTGAAATTTTCGAGCCGATGATTGTCGGGGTGATGGAGCCAGTCTTGTAGAGTCTTACAGTGTTCTAATAAATTAAAAAACAAATTGTAATGAAAAGCCAACAGTATCAATGGCGCGAGGATAAAAAATGCAACCAGCGACACCTTAAGGTCGATCAATGGAAAAGCAAAGACACTGTCAGCCAAAAACAGATTGAGGTCAGAGGTACTGAGCACCGCAACCAGCAGATATACTTGCAACAAAAAAAAGGCAATCAAAAAATTACTATGAGATCAAACAACCGTTGGATTCTTCTAATCTATTGATTTAAAAAGAATTTAATTTCAAATGTGATAACTAATTATCCCACAAATTTTCCCCGATATAAGATAAAAATAAAAGAAATCAATCAAAAAACCATTTTATTATTTAATTTAGGTCGCATTTTAATAACCAATGTGAGACAATTAGCTATCAAATTAAAGCGAGGTAGCTAATTGTCCCACCATGCCCAAAAGTATATCTTTCGTTACCAGAATAGCCAAATTGTTGCGAGACAATATCGTGATGTCTTTGCCACAGCTATCTCAAGCTCTTAATGACCGCTCTCGC
>JBLGCB010000077.1:0-20865 GCA_047617105.1 Phenylobacterium sp.
CCGGTTGCGCCGGGGTCGCCTTTATCGCCTTTGCCACCGGTTGCGCCAGGGTCGCCTTTATCGCCTTTGCCACCGGTTGCGCCAGGGTCGCCTTTATCGCCTTTGCCACCGGTTGCGCCGGGATCGCCTTTATCGCCTTTGCCACCGGTTGCGCCGGGGTCACCTTTATCGCCTTTGCCACCAGCTGCACCAGTCGCGCCGGGGTCGCCTTTGCCACCAGCTGCACCAGTTGCGCCGGGGTCACCTTTATCGCCTTTTCCACCAGCTGCACCAGTTGCGCCGGGGTCACCTTTATCGCCTTTTCCACCAGCTGCACCCGTTGCGCCGGGGTCACCTTTATCGCCTTTTCCACCAGCGGCACCTGTTGCGCCTAGGTCGCCTTTATCCCCTTTGATCAAAACAAAAGAACCGCCATTATGAGACAAGCTGACGGTATCGCCAGATTGGGTCATGGTTTGCAGTTCATTGGTGGGGTCGGCATCGGCATCATTGATAGATACCACACTCATAATGCTGCCATCCGGGTTGCTCAGGATCAAATCAGATCCTTGCTGTGACAAACTTTGTTCGATTTCTTCAATTGGTGGCGGAAAATCAATATTGATCACTTCAATGCCAAATGTCACTGTCGATGCACTGGCATTATTGCTGTCAGTGACGGTGATGGCAATATTAGGATAGTTGCCTGCATCACCATCGGCCGGTGTGCCACTGAGTTGCCCGTTAGCATGGTCAAAACTGGCCCAAGCGGGTTTATTGCTGATACTGATGGTTAGCGTATCACCGGCATCGACATCATTGATCAGCGGTGAGAATTGATATAACTGCGCTTCGTCAACACTGGTGGCGGGGTTACCGCTGATGGTCGGTCGATTGTTCAGAGTACCATTGCCATCACAGCCTCTTAAGTCAATTAAATCAACCGCATCTTTGGCCTGAATTAAACCAAAACCAGTGTTGTTATCGCGCCCTGTGCTGGTTAAGTCTTTGGCGCTTTGTTGTAAGATGCTGCGAATTTGGCTATTAGAACATTGCGGATGATGACTCCAGACCAATCCGGCAGTGCCTGAGACATAAGCGGCAGCCACGGAGGTACCATCAAGGTTGGCATATTGATTGTTCGCTGTGGTTGATTTGAGACCAACGCCGGGGGCACTGAGTTCTATCTGATCATTGTCATGAGAATATTGCCATGTTAGCTGTTGCTGGTCTGTGGCGGCGACTGAAATCACCGAGTCATAAGAAGCAGGATATTGATAATCGCCATTGCCACTTTTGCCAGAGGCACTGACCAGTAAAATACCGCTATCAAAAGCCGCTTGCATCGCTTGTTGTTCAGCAACACTCGACTTGGCACCAGAAATGCTCATATTGATAATATTGGCCCCGGCCGCCTGACAACGTTCAACCGCGGCAATCAAGTCAGAACCTCTGAACGGCCACCAACCAGGGTTATCAACGATTTTGACCACATGCAGTTTGATATGGCCACCAGGATTGACCCCACTGATGCCGATGTTATTGCCACCAACCGCAGCGATGGTGCCGGCCATATGGGTGCCATGACCATAACTGTCTTCATACCATTGGCCAATATCCATTTCAACGGTCAAGGTATTGCTGACTTCGCCGGTGATATTGCCGCTGATTAAATCTTCATGGTTGATATCAATGCCAGTGTCAGGAATGCAAATCTTAATATTGCCAGTATGGCTATCGCTCAGCTGATTGGCCTGAACATGTGTCACCCCATAAGGTTGTGACTCGGTTTCAAAATGACGCAATGGATCGGCCTCAATCAACGCGACCTGGGGGTTACGCTTTAGCTCGCGCAATTGTTGCGGGGTTAATTGTGCGGCAATGGCTGAGATTGAAGGCAGTGCATGAAAGACGCTGCCGCCAACACTGCTGACCAGTTGATTGGCGTTGGCTGATGAGAAATGGCCATCGGCAAATACTGATACTGTTCCCGTTGCGGCATTTCCAATCCTGCTTTTTTCATCGAATAAAATGATATAACGATTATTGGTTGTAGTGGCTAATGTGCTTTGGTGGGGGTTGGTTGATAGCGGCGTATCGGCATTTGACATAACCGGTAAACTCGCCAGCAATAAAACTGCTGTGGTTATTTTTTTCATTGGTGATCCTTATTGTTGTTAATTTGGTCAATACAGGGAAGGCTTCCCTGTGGTGGCGTAATTTATAGGTCAGTTGTCCCACTGTCAATGGGATTATTGGCTCTGTCTACCACTGTAGACAAAAAACGCTTGCACTTGGTTTTGTCTCGGTCTACACTTGTAGTCCCAAGTCGACATGGACATTCCTTATATCCAAGTCTTTATGGTCTGGCGCGGTTTTTTTAGTGGTAATAGGATGACTTTTCATCGTTCAATTGGTAGACTGCGCCAGCCAATTTTTTGCCAAATTTTTATCAACAAGGTTTCGTTTTCTGGAGTAACAATGAAAAAACAACGAATATCAGGTTTCACCCTGATTGAACTGATGATTGTAATTGTCATTTTGGGTTTGCTGGCCTCTTTGGTGGCCCCTGAAATGTTTAGTAAAGTCGGTTCGACCCAGCGCAAAGTGGCGGCAACCCAAATGTTGAGCTTTGATACCGCGCTGGAAATTTTTCGCCTCGATGTTGGCGATTACCCAGAAAGCCTCGAAGAGTTGCGTAGCAGTCAAAAGGCGGGTTGGGATGGCCCATATTTTAAAAAGAAAATCCCGATGGATCCGTGGAGTAAACCTTACGAATACCGCACCCCAGGGGTAGGCGGACAAGGTTTTTATCTGGCCTCTTATGGTAAAGATGGCCAATTGGGCGGCGAAGGCGATAACGAGGATGTTGTTCACTAATGAGTGATATAAAGGAATTGTTGTGTCAGCAGTTTGCGGTCAGCGATGTTGATTATGAAAAGGCGGTGTCTTATCAAAGCAAATACAATGGCCGTATCGAACAAGTGCTCATCAATATGGGCGCATTGTCAGAAGAGAAGTTACCGCAATTTTATCAGCAGTTTCTTGGCCTAGAGTTGTTTGCTGATGCCGATGTTGAACCGCAAGCAGAGCATGTTAGCGAACACCTAGACATCGAACAGCACCAGTGGTTAAAACAACGTGGTTGGCTGGTGATTGATATCGTCGATAACGATTGGACCCTGGTGACCATTGATCCACTGGAAATGGCAGTTAATCAGTGGTTTGGCGAAAAAGATATCAATGCCCGCATTATGATCACCACTAAGGTTGAGTTTGAACAAATTTCCCTTACTGTGATTGAACAATCCGAAGATATGTTTTCGGTCGATTTAAGTTCATCAGAAGAAGCGCGCTTGCGCGAACTGGCGGCCGAAGCGCCGATTGTCAGTCTGTTAAATTCCCTTATCACCCGTGCCTTGCGAGAAGGTGCCTCAGATATGCACATCGAACCGATGGAAAATAAGTGCCGGGTGCGTTTTCGAGTAGACGGGGTGTTGCACGCCGAGGAATATATTCCTGGCGCAATGGAATTACCACTGATCACCCGAATCAAAATTTTATCTGGCATGGATATCGCCGAAAAACGTCGTCCACAAGATGGCAAGATTGAATTAAAAATTGCCCAGCAAGAGCTGGATATTCGTGTCTCTGCTTTACCTTTAAATCTTGGTGAAAGTGTGGTGATGCGTTTTCTGCGTAAAGACTCACTCAATTACGATATGACCCACTTAGGTTTGGCACCTGATATTCAGCGTAAGCTGGATAAAGACCTACAGAGCACCGCCGGCGTTATTCTGCTGACCGGCCCTACCGGTAGCGGTAAAACCACCAGTTTATATACCTTCCTTAGCGCCCTGAATAGCGAGAAAGTTAAAATCATCACCTTAGAAGATCCGGTCGAGTATCAGCTTGAAGGGATTAATCAGGTGCAAGTGAAACCGGATATTGGCTTCGACTTTTCTGCGGGGTTGCGCAGTATCGTTCGTCAGGACCCGGATATCATTATGCTCGGTGAAATTCGTGATAAAGAAACCGCCCGAATTGCGATGCAGTCGGCGATCACCGGTCACCTAGTGTTTTCCACAGTGCACACCAATGATGCGCCCAGTGCTTATACCCGTTTACTCGACCTAGGCGTAGAAGAGTTTTTGCTCAATGCCGCTTTGGTGGCCATTGTCGCTCAACGCCTAGTCAGAACCTTGTGTGATTGTGCCCAGCCGCTTGACGCTGATGCGGTCGCACAATTCAAATCACTCTATCCGCTACAACGCCTCAGTGACAGCTTTAATGAAGGTCAGATAGCGATTCGTCAGCCCAACGGCTGTGAAAATTGTAGTCACAGTGGATATAAAGGCCGTAAAGCGATTGTCGAGTATTTATCCTGCGATGAAGCCATTCGAGCTATTCCCAAAGACAGTCATTTTATTGATAAAGTCAAAGCGCACAGTGCCGAGCAGCAAAATCGTACCATGCTCGAAGATGGTCTGCTTAAAGTGGTGCAGGGTATGACCACCATTGATGAAGTGATGCGGGTGGCCGGTTAATGGCCTGGTTCAAATACGTCGCTTATGATAAAAGCGGTAAAAAAGTTGAAGCGTCTATCGAAGCCGATAATATGGCGACGGCACAAAGGGAACTCAAAGAGTTTAAAAAGCTGATGGTCAGCTCCATTGTGCCAGCGCAAACAGGCGGTGGTGGCAAGGGCTTATTTGGTGGCAGTCAAAAAGTCGCCGGCCGGGATTTAGAATATCTGACCTCGGAGCTGAATTTATTGCTCGAAAGCGGCGTCAAGTTTGATCAGGCCGTTGAATTGCTGGCCAGAGCGAAGAAAAATACCGGCATCGGTGAAGTATTAAGCCAGATCTCAGCCAAATTGAAATCAGGTAGCACCATTTCAGCTGCTTTTGGCAGCTTCAGTGCGCTGTTTGATAAGCTGTATGTCAACTTGCTTAAAATCGGTGAAGAGTCTGGCACCCTTGGCCCAGTGTTTAAAGGGTTATCGCGAGACTTAAAGTTTCGCAATGACTTAAGACAAACCATTATTCAGGCAACCACCTACCCGCTGATTATTTTTACTGTCTGTATGTTGTCTGTGGTGTTTATTTTTAATTATATCGTGCCGAAAATGGCAGTGTTGTTTGCCGATGCCGAGGAATTGCCACCCGCGACTCAGGTGATCCTCGCGATCAGTGATTGGTTAATTGCCTGGCAGCTATATATAGTGGTGGCTTTGTTTGCAGCGGCGGCACTATTGTATCAAAACCGTAAAGACCCGAGGTTGATTGGCTGGTTTCATCAGCGCTCAAGATTGGTGCCTGGGGTTAGAATCATTGTTGAAATGAGTGAGCGTATTCGTTTTTGTTCCAGTATGGCTTTATTGCTCAAGGCAGGCATTGCGATGGATATGGCGGTGAAGTTAAGCGCTGGCAATTCAGCCAATTCAGAAATCAGACGAGAACTAGAAGGGGTTGGCGAAGATATTCGTAAAGGGATTCATTTGAGTCAGGCATTGGCGACCACCAGTTTATTTTCAGATTTATTTTTGTCGTTGATTGAGATTGGCGAAGAAAGTGGTGAAGTGACCCGTATTTTTAACGAACTGGCCGATCGCAGTCGTAATGAGTTTACCCTGTGGGTTAGCCGTGTGACCGCTTTATTGGAGCCACTATTGATTATCACTATGGGTTTGATTGTTGGTGGTGTGGTGGTGATCATGATGTTAAGTGTGATGTCGATTAACGATGTTGCGGTCTGATCCGGTGAGGCTTCCGTTGAGGTTTAGTCGTGGTAAGGGTTTTACCCTGATTGAGCTGATGATTGTGATTGTGATCATCGCGCTGGGGGCTGGTTTGGTTGGGCCATTAAGCTTAAAAGAGTTGAATAAGTCTAGGGCTAAGGTTGAATACCTTGAACTGCGTAATACCTTGAAAACCATGACCAGCCAAGCCTATGCCAGAGGTTTTGGCTATCAGGTGATATTGGCGGCAAAAACCATGACCATAAAATCAGCCAATGGTGCGCAGGTGTATGACTATGAATATATTACCTTGCCTGGGGTAACGTTTTATATTAATCACAATGGTTTTCCGTCGGTTGATAAGTTGACGGTTCAAGTTGGTAAAAAAGCGCAACCGTTGAGTATGATTGATATGTTGGGTGTTAAGCAGGATGTGATTTATGCCCAGAACAACTAGCCAGCTCAAGACCGCTTATAAACTCAATACGGTTTATAAGCTCAAGGCTGTTCACCAGCTCAAGGCTACTCACCAGCTCAAGGCTGTAAAAGGCTTCACCTTGATTGAAGTGCTTATCGCCAGCGTGATTTTATTTTTGTTTTTAGCGATTGCCTCCCAAGCGTTTAATCAATCGGCCACGGCGTCAAGAAAGGCTGAGCGGGCGGTTAAAGTCGCCGGATTGTTGCCATTGTTGACCGAGAATATCCGTAGTGAGATTGTTGCGGTGCAACAAATCACTGATCAAAGCGGTCAGGGCAGTTTGTTTGGCCTTCACTATCAATGGCAGGCAACATTGCTTGAACGACTGGGTCCGCCCAGACGACTTGATGCTGAAGTGGAAGGTCTTAAAACTTATGATGAACGTTTTAATTTGTGGCAAGTGAATGTGACTGTCAGTGAAGGCAGTTATCAGCGCAGCTGGCAGTATGAGGAAATCAGTTGGCACAAGTAAAAGCGGGGCTTAAAAAAAGACAACACAGTGGTTACACCCTGATAGAAGTGTTGATTGCGATGGTGCTGTTGGTGAGCTTGATGTTTACCGCCAATTACAGCTATTCGATGTACTCAGGTTATTGGGCAGGACGACTGGGCCAATTTGATCGCACCATATTTCAGTTTCAGGGCTTGTTACAGACCAAAGACACCATTGATTCGGCCATCCCATATATCGTTGAAGACGCCACCGGGGGATATACTTTTTATTTTCTTGGTCGTGACCAAGGGGTGACTTTTGTCTCGGCTGCGCCGATATTTGGCGTGACCCAAAATGATGCGTCGGTGGTGCGGTTATTTGTTGAAAAAGTCGGCGCTGTTTATCAGTTAGTTTATGAAGAAGCACCCTTGGCTGATGCGGTGTTGATTCGCTTAGATCAGCAACTCACGTTTAAATATCGGCTGGTGTTATTGTCTAGTACTGAACCACTGAGCTTTAGCTATTATGGCTGGCAACAGTGGGAGCATAAATACTTACGCCAAGATTATGAAAATATTCTGCCTACTTGGCAAAACAGCTATGATGCTGCGACGAGTCGGGTGCAGCCGCTGGCGATGAGGTTACATATTGGCAATCAGGTATTGGCTTATCAATTGGCCGAAGGCCACCGAAAGCTGATTAATTTTTATCTTGATGAGCAATCGGAGATGCGTTGATGATGAAAAAGCAACGTGGTATCGCATTGATTCAAGTGATCATCACTACTTCGATTATTTTATTGCTGACCATATTTTTCTTATCAGTGGCCAAAAGCCAAGTGGCGAGAGCGGCCGCATTACAGGCGAAATCTCAGGCCTATCTGGCCCAGTACAGTGGTAAAAACCGGGTGCTGTTTGGTTTGTTAACCAAGGATATTGTTCAGTTGCGCCAACAGGGTTGGAATTTTTATGGTCAACCGTTTGCAATTAACGAGAGCACCACGGTGGCGTTGCAAGACCTTAATGGTTTATTCAGTTTAATCACCATGACCGATGGTTCTGTGTTAGAGCGCCTGTTGGGACAATCCATCGATGATAGACAAGCGACAACGATTGCCAACAGTGTGATGGACTGGGTCGACAAAGACACGGTTCGACGCGCCAACGGTGCGGAGCAAAGTCACTACCCGGCCCAGATCACAGTGAGAAATGCCCGTATACAGACGTTTACAGAATTGCTTTATATTAATGGTATGACCGTCGAAGCAGAACAAGTACTGATGGCCAATACCACGTTTCAGCCAACGCCATTTTTTAATCCGATGACGGCACCCCAGAAGGTGTTAGCGGCATATGCCCAGGATAAAAACAAAGCAGCGGCAGTCACGGCGTTGAAACGCACCACCAATTTTAATCGCCGGGAGGTGATGGTCGTGAGTGGCTTAGAATCCGATGAATCCATTGAATATATTATTGGGCCGGGATTTCGAATGACCCTGACGGCCCAAGTAGAAGATTCTTATGTCGGTAAAATGTTGGAATATCAGATATTTCCTTATGATAATGCACCAGTCGAGATGTTGAGTAATATACCGAAACAGCGTTAGTTAGTGCCTGTCCAGAAACGAAGTTTCTAGGCGCTAGATAATGTGGGTCATGGATGACCCTACTTTTCAACTTGGTGAAAAGTAAGCGAAATTCCACTTGCTTGAATGTAGCTTGCTCCAGAAATCTCACATGGATGTGAGTTTCTGGACGATAACGAGTTAATTATAAATAACACATGAATGTCAACGAGAACAGTAGAAGATGTATGGAACCTGTTAAAAAATCAATACAAGCAAAGGTGATGGATGAAATCACCTGGTTAGCGTTAAAGCGCACCGGCATACTGACCAGCGAATTACGGGGTTTGTGTTACGACCGGGCCAAGCAACAAGTTGTTTATGCCGACCAGTCCAGCCAGTTATCAACGTCAGTTGATTTGTTGATACTGGGTAAAGAGCATTATCGTGAAGAGAACCGTTCTTTTCCGCTGCAAAGTCGTCGCGAGTTAAGTAAAATTTTGGCGCTCGAATCTGCGGCCAATGATGCGGATACCCTATTTTATAAGATAGGTGATTACATTGACGGTGAACGCCTTGTGGTGATCTGGTCTTGCGCCAAAGAAATCTTCAGCCGTTGGAATATTAAACCGCTACTGGTGGTACCCGAAAGCTTGTTGTTGCTGGCATCGAGTCCAGATCAACTGGTGACGCTGAAACGTGAGGGGCAAGCATTTTGGTTTTATAACCGCCAGGGCAAGTATCTTAGTGCGGCGAAAAAGGGCCTGATCGCCAATACTCAGATGTTTAAGGCGTCAGCCGGGTTGGCAGCAGACATTGACCAACGTGAAGTGACGGATGAAGATTATCTAAGTGTGCTCACCAGTGCGCTAACACCCGTGGTGGCGACCCATTTACTGGGGCTAAAAACCAGTTTACGTCAACTGCAAACCGTTGATTGGCGCAATTATGCCAAATACTGTGGCTTAGCCGCAGCGGTGTTATTGACGGGCTACTTTTCATTAACCTCTATGTATCTGAAACTACGGCTAGAATCGGCAGTCAGCACGTCACAAGCACTCAGTGATAAGACTGAGTCGGTGTTTATGCTGAAAAAGCAACTGACCCAAATTGAACAGCGCCAGCAGCAGTTATCTGAGGTGTCTTCGATAGCGGGGGCACCGTCAGTGATATGGCGATTAATCTCACCGTTAATGCAACGAGAAGTGACCATCAAACAACTGGGTTATTTACCCGATGGACGGGTGTTGATGATGGGTACTGCCAATAAAGACACCGAAGTATTGGCATTTCTTAATGATGATGAAATGGTCGAGGCACCGAAATTAAATGCTGGCACACGTACGGTTAAAGGCAAAGACCATTTTAATATTGTGTTTAAAATCAGGGAGTCGAAATAATGGCGAGTCGTCTGAATATGAAGGTGATGCTGCCAGTGGTGGCGACATTATTGCTGATTAAGTTTGCGCTATTACCCGTAGTGGCATGGCAAAATGAACTGTTGGCTGAACTTGAGCAACATGAGCAAAGAAATGCTAAGGCTGAGCGCCTACTAAATGGCGAGGCACAATTATTGGCGCAACTGGCCGCGTTGAGTCAAGACTATGATGCGCAGGAGAAGGCATACCCGCGTTTTGCCGCGGCTGAGGACTTTCATATTGAGACCAAAATGATGTTTGATATTCTCCTGCGTCAATTTAATTTGAAAGTGACCCAATTTTTTTGGCGTGATTCGACCGACAAAGAAATCTTTCCTGGCATGTATAAAGCGCGCTTTAATGTTGATTTCACCGGAAAGTTTAAAGATTTTGCTTTATTACAGGCAAGGCTAGGCACGACTGAAAAGGCGTTCAGAATTGTTAACTTTAGTAATGCGGTTAAGCAGCAATCAGCGACTTCAATGGGGCTGGTTAATAGCACGTTAACCGTTGAAGCCTATTATTGGCTTGGACCGGAAGGAGAACAATAACATGGCGGCAAAAAAAGTAGCATTATTGTTTAGCGCATTGTTAGTTTTGCTGGGCTTGATTGATTTTACCAATCGGTTAACGGTGGCCAGTGCCTCAAAGGTGCAACCAAGCGATGGTGCTGATCAGGGCGCGGGCATGGCGGTGTTGAATAACACTATGCTCGATGAAGCGGCGGTGAAAAAATTGCTCAGTTGGTCGGATATCAAACCCGTCGCAGCTGTGGTTAAACCTGTGGTAGCACCAGCGGTGCAGCCCGTTGTGGTACCGCCTGTAGTGGTCATTGCGCCAAAGCCAGTGGATCAACATAAAGTGGTGGCGGCAGCGATTGCGGGTGATCCGTCTCAACACTTGTTAGGTGATGATTTATTGGCACTCAAAGGCGTGTTCTATGATGGCAAAGACTTTGCCTCGGTAGAAATTCAGAATATTAACAGTAAAGTGACGCGTTATATCACTTTTAGCAAAGGTAAAGCGACTGATAAAGCCACTGGCGGGTTTGTCACCGATTATATATTGACGGAAATTGGTAAATACCATGTGGTGTTAAAAAAACAGGCCGCCGTCGTGAAATTACAATTGTTCAAATGAGCAGTGAGATGAATAAGTTAAGGGGAAGTGATGATTAACGTCATGCGTAAAGGGGTATTACTGTTGGGCTTTGCGGGTTTAGCGAGTTTAGCGGGCTGTACTTCAACCAATAGTCTGGAGAAGTACAAAGTGAATCCGCCATTATTTGAAGAGACTAATCAATTGGTGGCCGGACAAGACAAAATTAATGTCGATTCACAGGGCAATCGCCAAAATGGTAAGGCACCATTCTCGCGGTTGAAGTCTATGGCCGACTTGTTTAATGCCGATCAAGAAAGCAAACGGGTAGCAGCGACGTTCTCTGAAGCAGACCAAGTGCGTTATTCAGTGGATGCGATGAAACTGAGTGAGTTTATTCACCATGTATTCAGAGATATCTTGGGGGTCAATTATGTGGTTGATAATACCTTGACCAATTTGGCCTCACCAGTGACCCTGAATTTTCAGAATTTGATTTCGAAAAAAGAAGCGTTTTTGGCCAGCAGCGATATTTTGCTGCGCCAGCAAATAGGGGTGACCGTCAAAGACAGTGTTTATTATTTGTTTCCAATGGAAACCAAATCTGCAGGCGATGTCAGCATTGGGGTAGGGCGCACTGATGCGGATTTACCGCTAACTCAGGGCAAGGTCTTGCAAATTGTGCCGATGAACTTTGGCATGAATATTGGCATTGAGCGAACGTTACGCGATCTCAGTGATATTGCTGTGACGGTGGACATGGATAAAAATGCCGTTTTTTTGCAAGGTGCTCGCAGTAAAGTCAGAAAAGTGATGGAATTGGCCCGTATTCTTGATATGCCATCAAATCAGGGCAAACACATTGGATTATTGCGTCTGACGTATTTATCGACCCAAGAGTTTTCTAAGCAGATATCGCAACTGATGGAAGCAGAGGGCATTCCGGTAGGGGTGGGTAATGCTAAGCAAAAAAATGTGGTGTTAGTGCCGCTCAATCAAATTGGCTTGGTGGCGGTATTTGCCAATAACGGCGCGTTTTTATCAAGGATTCAATTTTGGCACGAACAATTGGATCAGCCTTCACAAGGGGATGCCAAACGCTATTTTATGTATGAACCACAAAATGCTCGGGCCAGAGATTTAGGTGAAAGCCTCAGTCCGCTGTTTGGCGGCAGTGTGCCAACGACGGCAAAACCTAAGGGTAACAGTAGCCGTGATACCCGTTCGGCGCTGAGAAGCAGCACAGCGACGCCTGTGTCCTCTGCGGGAGATGATGACCTAACCATGGTGATTGATGAACGCACCAATACCTTGATTTTTTATACCACCAGTATGCGCTATCAACAACTGCGGCCGCTGATCAAACGGATGGACACCTTGCCCAGACAGGTGATTCTTGAGGCGACGATTGCCGAGGTGACATTGTCGGGTGAATTTAAGCATGGGGTTGAGTTTGCGGTGGCCAATGGTTCATTTGGTTTTGGTACCAAGGGTGCATTTAAGGCCACCGATATTGGCGGTTTTGCGGCGGGTTGGGTCAGACCCATCACCAGCAGTTTGGAAAATGTGTCGGTAAATTTAATTAAAACCAATTCGCTTGTCAACGTATTGTCGAGTCCGACGTTGTTAGTAAGAGATGGCGTTTCGGCGAGCATCACAGTTGGTAATGAAATACCCTTGGTGACTTCTACCATATCCGTGCCAATAACTGGCACCGAGAACGAACGTACCACCACGACAATTGAACGGCGGCAAATTGGTCTAACTTTGTCAGTGACACCGACGATTAATAGTCAGGGTATCGTTATTATGGAAATTATGTTGGATATTTCCAATGAATTAGCAATATCGGGGAACTCAACGTTATTAAATCGGCAAGTGCAGACAGAAGTGGTTGCTAACAGCGGTCAAACGATTATACTTGCCGGATTAATCTCCGAAAATAAATCAAACGGAGATTCTGGCGTGCCTGTTTTAGGCGATTTGCCAGTGCTGGGCAACTTATTTAAAAGTGCCACGCAAAACAAGGATAAGACGGAATTGGTCATTCTGGTGACCCCTAAAATAATCAATGGGGGGGAGCAGTGGGACGAAATTAAAAATAAATTTAGAAAAGGACTTGAAAATGTTGAGTTTTAAATTCACAATTGCAAAAGATTTGGCTTAATTTTGCAATTTCATTGATTAAGTCAAACTATTATGAACGTTCATAAGGAAGGAATTTTAGCAGATATGCAGAATTCTGATTTCAAGACTTGGAGAAAACTAGAAAATGAAACAACTATTTAAAACGACACTTTTAGCGGCCACTATTGCTGCTACATGTGGATCTGCGGTTGCTGGTACAGTTAGTGTACTTAAGCAAACGCATTCATTGGAAGGTTTGGTTGGTGTTACTGCTGATCAAACTGCCAATGATATTACTTACAAATTGGGCGCTGCTTACCGCGAAGGCGATAAAATCACTTTTGATTTTACTACTGGTAGCTTGGCTACAAATGGCTTCCCTACTGTAATTAACCTTTCACCTAATAACACATCTGTTGAAGCTGATGCTATTGCAGGTTTGACACTGGGTTTGTTGAACAGCGATGCTAACAGCGTGACTTATCGTGTGACTAAGCTGACTTTGCCTAACAACGGTGCAACACCAGCTGTTGAATGGCAAAATGGTTCTACTTTGAATGCTTTGTTGACACTGACTGGCCTTAAGTACAAATCAACTGTAGTCGGTACTTCTGCAATTGCTGTATCAGTATCTTCACAAACAACTGCTGGTGATATTCTTGATTCAGCTGGTGTACGTACTGCCACCGTTGCTGAAGCTAAAACTCAGTTCGGCGCAGCTAAAATCAATACAGCTTTTGATGGTGTAATTGATGTTAGCAACATGCGTATGGCCTTTACTGGTGGAAGCAGCACTGATGCCATGGTGTTCACTGTGACTAACCCTAACGTTTGGGGTGCTGATATGGCGCCAGGCGGAACTGGTACTAACGCTGATTGGTTGAACTTAGCAACTGTTTCGACTTCTAACGTTACTGTATTCGGTGAAGCTGGTAAAATGACTGGTTTGGCTAATACTGACTTCGCATCAGGTGGTACTCGTACTTTCACTGAAACCGAAGCTAAAATCGCTATTGCCTATACTGGTGGTGTAACTAACGACACTATTACTTTCACCGCTCCTGGTGACAAAGTACTTGAAACTCAAAAGTTCACTACTGATTTAGTGTATAACTACACTTCTGCTGGCGCAACTGCTGGTAGCAAAACTGTAGCGACTGGTTTGCCTTCAGGTGAGTGGACACTTAACGGCGCAACCGTTAATATCCCTTACATGCCTTACAGCGCAAATGCTTCACAAATCATGTATGTTTCTAATGCTGGTACTCAAGCTGGTGACATCGTTGTTACTGCGTTTGATGACCAAGCTAACCCATATAACTTGGGTGTTGTTGGTTCTGCTGCTGGCGGTAAAGTAACTAAGATCACCAGAATGATTGGTGATGCATTAGCCCTTAAAGGTTTCACTGGTGGTAAATTGTCTATCACAGTAACAGTAAATGCTCCTTCTGCTGATATCACAGTATATGCTTCATACAATGCTGGTTCTGTACGTGGCTTCGTGAACACTGACCAATACAAAGGTAAGTAATTCGTTACTTTCTCTTTACTTGTAAAAGTGTAAAGCGTAAAAAAAGGCGGCATTAGCCGCCTTTTTTATGTCTGTTAAACCCGCTTTATATTTTTAAAATAAATACCGTTGCCTTCACTCCTCTCTTCAGTTTTTTCATCGCGCTCAAACGTGATAATACTTATTGAACAATTCTGTTTATGTTGTAGTATATGCCCCAATTCAAGATAACAGCCTAAAGGTTTCCTGTGTTAGAAAAAATCGCTCAAAATCAGCGTCAGTTATTCCTGACATTGCTGATGTTGCTTGTCGTCAGTATTGTGGTGGTTTATTACCCCTCATTAGCAGTACCATTTTATCTTGACGATCAAGATTCGATTGTGACTAATTTGGCCATTCACGCTGAATCATTGGACTTGTTGCTGCAAAGCGGATTGGATCGACGGTTAATTGGTTATTTTAGCCTGTGGGCCAACTATCAAATCGGTGGTTTGGATCCGGTCGGTTATCATGTCGTTAATATCGTTATTCATATCATCAACAGTCTGTTGGTATTTGTGATGGTGTTGCAATTAATTCGCTATTTTAATCCCTCTGAACAAATCGATACTCGTCGTCAGCAAATGTTATGGGCTTTGGTTGTGGCGGCCATTTGGGCTTTGCATCCGCTAAATTCTCAGACAGTGACATATGTGGTGCAACGTTTGGCTTCGATTGTTACCCTTTTTTATCTGCTCACGATTATCAGTTATATCCAATTGAGACAGCAGTCGTCTAAGCCCAAAGCTGTGGCTTATGGATTATTGTTGCTTGGTTGTATTATTGGTGGTTTACATGCAAAGGAAAATTTCGTTTCTGTTTTTGCATTTTTATATTGCTGGGAATTGTTGACCTGCACCGTCAGGGTGCGTCGCCATCTGTTGACCATAACCACGGCCGCTGTGTTTACTTTGCTGGTTTTTGCGCCATTTTTGGCTGATTTTTGGCTGATGTTGAATGTTTATACTCGTGATGTCTATGCTTCATCTCGTGGTGATTATTTTTATACCCAACAGCTGGTTTTATGGGATTATATTTGGCGTTTTATCTACCCAATTAATCTCCAGCTCAATATTGATACCGTGCTTGAAACTCGTCTAGCACCAATGGTTGCTCTGGCCATGCTGAGTCATATTATCGTTATCAGCGTTACCTATAAATATAGAAAATTGATACCACTGTTGTTTGTCGGGGTGGCCTTCTTTTATGCCAGCCATTTGGTTGAATCTTTTGCAATTCCCATCAAAGACCTCGCGTTTGAACATCGTACTTATATTGGAAATATTGGCTTGTTGTTGGCCGTGGCCAGTGTATTACAGTTTTGGTGGTTGAAACAACCACGTAGCAATGCCGTGAATTTAAGCATTGTGTTTACCGTGGTTGCGGTATTGTTAGTTTTTTCTTTTGGTACTATCAAACGCAATATGTTATGGCAAACGCCGTTGGAGTTTTATGCCAATGAAGTGGCTTTAGCACCACAGCAAGATAGGGCTAATACTTCATATGGTACCGAGTTGATGAAGGTCGATCGGTTTGATGAAGCAGAACCGTATTTAAAGAAAAGTGTTGATATGAATTTGGCAAAAAATAAAGTGACGGCCAGTGGCTTGACGGCCTATATGACGGCATTGTATCACCAAAAGAAATACCAGAAGGCATCTTCTGTAGCTATGTTGGGCCTTACGTATGTCAAAAAACCGCTTGAACGCAGTGCATTAATAGGTAATTTGGCTTATGGTTATATGCAAATGGGCATTTATGATTTCGCTAAAGGTTTGTTAACCACCGCGTTAGATTTAGACCCGAATAATAGCGAAGCCAGAAGTAATCTTGAATTGTGCCTGATAAAACTGAAGCAAAGCGGCCGTTAATGGGCGTTTAAAAATAACAAGCGATGTAAGAATTTTGGTATGAATTGCCTTCTTGCACAACAATTTTACTGTGAGTATTAAAAGTAGAGTGACGATGGACAAATGCAATGCTTGGTTAGCCCTTAAAAACCATAAAAAGACGATTGAGAAACAACATCTGAAAAGCGTTTTTGCAACGGATCCGGCACGATTCGATAAGTACTCGCTTGTGGCGGGTGGGATCACGTTGGATTATTCAAAAAATCGAATAAATTCACAAACCATGTCATTGCTGGGAGACTTGGCCAGGGAAATGAATCTGGCAGCAAAGATCGAGGCGATGTTTAAAGGCAATAAGATTAATGCCACTGAGGGGCGTGCAGTTTTACATACCGCGCTGCGGCAACAAAGTGACGAGCCGTTGATGGTCGATGGTGACAATATCATTGTTCAAGTCAAACAAACTTTAGACAAAATGGAACAGTTTTGTGTGGATATTGAGTCTGGCGAGCGCACTGGTTATCAGGGGCATAAATTTACCGACATTTTGTGTTTGGGGATCGGCGGATCATTCCTAGGACCCAAGATTGCGGTTGAAGCGCTTAAGCAGTATCAAAACAAAGCCCATAAGGTACACTTTGTTGCCAATGTCGATGGTTATCATCTGCATGATGTCTTAAGCAGTCTTAATATTGAAACCACTTTAGTGGTCATTGCATCGAAGTCTTTTTCGACCGAAGAAACCATGCTGAATGCTAAAACAACCCGTCAGTGGTTATTGTCCGGGGGGCTGACAGCTGAACAATTGAACCAGCATATGGTGGCCATCTCCAGTAATGTGGCATCAGCAATGGAGTTTGGTGTCGATGCCGACAATATTTTTCCGATGTGGGATTGGGTTGGAGGCCGTTATTCATTATGGTCAGCGATTGGCCTGCCAATTGCTTTGGCGGTGGGGTTTGAACATTTTCGTCAGTTATTGGCCGGGGCCAATGACATGGATGAACATTTTGCCAATACACCGTTTAGCGATAATATGCCGGTGACATTGGCGCTGTTAGGCATGTGGAATATCAATTTTTGGGGCGCAACTAGCCATTGTATTATCCCTTACTGTCATTATTTAAGAGGTTTACCTGCACATATTCAGCAACTGGATATGGAAAGTAACGGTAAGTCGGTATCTGTTAACGGAGAACCGCTGAACTATTTAACTGGACCTGCGATTTGGGGCAGTGAAGGGGTGAACTCTCAGCATGCTTTTTTCCAACAAATCCATCAGAGCAACAGCTTATATCCGGTTGATTTTATTTTGCCATTAAACGTTAATCATCCTTATGAGGAGCACCACGATATGCTAGTGTCACATTGCTTTGCGCAAAGTCAGGCACTGATGGAAGGTAAGACCATCAGTCAAGCATATGATGAATTGGCCAGTAGTGGTTTGAGCGAACAGCACTGTCATGAACTGGCACCCCATAAACGGATGGAAGGTAACAAACCCAATAATGTGCTGCTGATGCAAGACTTGTCAGCGCGCAATATCGGCGCTTTGCTGGCGTTATATGAACATAAAGTCGCGGTGCAGGGCATGTTATGGAATATCAATTCTTTCGACCAATGGGGGGTTGAGTTGGGCAAACAACTGAGCAAGCCAATTCACCAAAGTGTGGAGCAAGGGCACCCTGATGACACCATGGATTGTTCGACCCGCGCTCTAATTGCAAAATATATCGAACAAAAAATATGATGATTAACCGATGTTATGCCAGTCAGTCTATGACGAGCAAGCCAATAGTGGAAATTAAACGATGACAACAAAATTAACCTGTTTTAAAGCCTATGATATCAGAGGCCGATTGGGTGATGAACTCAATGAAGATATCGCTTATGCTATTGGCCGCGCATTTGGTGAGTATTTGAAACCCAAAACGGTGGTGGTCGGTGGTGATGTCAGAGAAACCTCTGAGTCACTTAAGCTGGCCCTGGCCAATGGGTTGATGGATGCTGGCAGTGACGTTATTGATATCGGCATGGTCGGCACTGAAGAAATCTATTTTGCCACTAAATACCTTGGCGTGGATGGTGGTGTTGAAGTGACTGCCAGCCATAACCCAATTGATTACAATGGCATGAAACTGGTTCGTGAAGACAGCAAACCGATTAGTGGTGACACCGGGTTGTTTGACATCCAAAAGCTGGCCGAACGCAATGATTTTGCGCCGGTGGATCCACAACAGCGGGGAAAATTGAAACAGCAGTCCATTTTGGTTCCCTATGTTGATCACTTATTGACGTATATTGAAGCTGAAAAATTAACCCCGCTTAAATTTGTCGTTAATTCGGGTAATGGTGCTGCAGGCCATGTCATTGATCACTTAGAAACAGTGTTTGCGCAGCGACAAATACCAATAACTTTTATTAAGGTCAACCATCAACCTGATGCGACGTTTCCTAATGGTATTCCCAATCCATTGCTGATTGAAAATCGTGCCTCTACCACCGAAGCGGTGATTGAGCATCAGGCAGATATGGGGATTGCCTGGGATGGCGACTTTGACCGCTGCTTTTTGTTTGATCAACGGGGCGAGTTTATTGAAGGTTATTATATTGTCGGTTTATTGGCTGAGGCGTTTTTGCAAGTAAACCCCGGTGCCAAAATTATTCATGATCCCCGCTTAAGCTGGAATACCATTGATATTGTCAATCAAGCCGGTGGCGAAGCGATTCTGAGCAAAACTGGCCATGCCTTTATTAAAGAACGAATGCGTAAAGAGGATGCGATTTATGGCGGCGAAATGTCAGCGCATCACTATTTCAGAGATTTTGCTTATTGCGATAGTGGTATGATCCCCTGGTTATTAGTGAGTGCTTTATTGTGTGCTAAAAAACAACCACTTTCGGCATTGGTGTCAGAGCGCATTGAGGCTTATCCTTCATCGGGAGAAATCAACAGTAAACTGTCTGATCCGGATAAAGCGATTGCCGCTATCCTAGCTGAATATGAACCTCAGGCACTTGTTGTTGACACCACTGATGGCATCAGTGTGGAGTTCAGCGAATGGCGATTTAACCTGCGTAAATCGAATACAGAGCCAGTGTTACGGCTTAATGTGGAAAGTCGTGCCAACCCGGTGTTAATGAAAAGACAAACTGAGGTACTTTTGGCGATAATTAAACGGTATTAAAGAGCTTCTTGTAATTGTTAATCTTATTGGCATTGTCATCTATTTTGACCTTGCCAATCATTTCGGTTTTCGGATTAAAATCATATTAAACGGTTTTTTTTATAGATTTTAGCCGCTTTTGTGTTAGTATCCTCGGCTAATTATTTTCACCTACAAAGATGGATTGACTCAGTGATTATTCCTGTAATTTTATCCGGTGGTTCCGGTACACGTTTATGGCCACTATCTCGCAAGCAATACCCAAAGCAGTTGCTTAATTTGACTGGTGGTGAGTATACCATGTTGCAGGAAACCCTAGTTCGGGTAGAGCACTTACACAATCCTATTATTGTCTGTAATGAAGATCATCGCTTTATGGTTGCCGAGCAATGTAAAAGCATTGATATTAAGCCGTTGTCAATCATTCTTGAAACCGTTGCCCGTAACACGGCACCTGCAATTGCTTTAGCTGCTATCGAAGCCTGTAAAATAGATCCTGATGCCATTATTGCCGTTTTTCCTGCTGATCATATTATTGGCGACCAAAAAGCCTTTGTCGACTCATTGGAGCAAGCGGTTATTGTTGCAGAGCAAAATAAATTGGTTACTTTTGGTATTGTCGCCGACCAACCAGAAACCGGGTATGGTTATATTAAAGCAGCTAGTGCTGAGTCCGAGACAGCTCATGCGTTGCCCGTAGAAAAGTTCGTTGAAAAACCGGATCGTCAAACTGCCGAGAAATATATCGCCAGTGGTGACTATTATTGGAATAGTGGTATGTTTGTCTTTAAAGCATCTGCTTATCTTGACGTTTTACAGCAAACCAATCCGGCGATTGTGAGTTGTTGTCATCAAGCTTATGATAAAGCGCAAAGTGATTTGGATTTTCTGCGGATTGATAAAGCCAGTTTTGAACCATGCCCGGATGATTCTATTGATTATGCGGTGATGGAAAAAGCCAGTAATGTCATGGTAGTACCTATGAATGCTGGTTGGAATGATATTGGTAGCTGGAGTTCTCTGTGGGAAATTTCAGACAAAGATGCGGATAATAATGTGCATATTGGTGATGTAATTTCCATCGATAGCAATAATAATTTAGTGCATAGTGGCCAAAAATTGATTGCCACTATTGGTATTGAGAATGTTGTTATCATAGAAACGAAAGACGCTTTGTTGGTCGCCAATAAAGATCAAGTTCAAAAAGTTAAAAATGTTGTCACTGAACTTAAAAACCATCAACGCAGCGAACATGTCAGTCATGTTAAGGTACATCGGCCTTGGGGGGCTTATGACTCAATAGATAATGGAACACGTTACCAAGTTAAACGTATTACGGTAAATAAGGGCGCGTCCTTGTCTTTGCAAATGCATCATCACCGCGCAGAGCACTGGGTTGTCGTCTCTGGTACTGCATTGGTTCAAGTTGGTGATAAAGAGACATTGCTCACAGAAAATGAAT
>JBLGCB010000078.1:0-20765 GCA_047617105.1 Phenylobacterium sp.
AATGGCATGTATTGCTAATTCAGCGCACTCATCTTTCGCCCCATAACGGCGTTATTGTCGTACTCAAACAGTTACATATGACCTATATGCGCCTGTTTTCCGTGCGACAATGCCTTGTTATGAAGCGAAATCTAAGCACGCTGAACAGTTGCAATCACCGGATTGGCACAGACGAAAAGCAGCTCTGTGCCAATCATCCCATTCTCGTTTTATCTCACGCCGTTCCAAGGTGTCAAAAAATCCATGAATAAAAGAATTCTGATCATCTCTTCTAGTGATGATCTCCATGTCGATATCCTTATTCCTCGACTTGAAGCCAAAGCGGCCCGGCCTTTTCGTCTTAATCTCGATACTTTTCCCAGAGACTTTGAGTTGGTCCAGCACTTCAATCAGCATCAATGTAGCGGCGCTATCAGCCATATCCCTTCTGGAGATACCCTAGACCTCGATGATATCGGTGCAATATGGGTGCGCAAAAACGCCGAATTTAATTTTTTGAGTGATGATCTTGGCGTTCAAGAAGAAGCTTATGCCCGCGAAGAAACCAAACACACCTTGTTTGGTTTGCTTTATTCACTCGACTGCTACTGGATGAGTCATCCGCTGGCCATGCGAGGCGCTCAGTACAAATCAGAACAAATGCAACGGGCCATTAAGGCCGGTTTTCAGATCCCCACATCCATCATCTCTAATCAACCGGCTGCGGTAAAAGATTTTAAACATTCACTTGAAGGCGATATGATATTCAAAGCGATGTCTACGGCAGGCTTAGCTGCTGACAAGGTTGATGAGGCCGACCGCCAGAGTCATGGCTTGCCGACGACGATTATCAGCGATGATGATATGGCTGATATTGACGCGGTCGCCGAAGTACCTTGTTATTTTCAGGCGTATATCGACAAGCAATATGAATTACGCGTCACCGTCGTAGGTGAACAGGTATTTGCCGCCAAAATAGATTCACAGCTTGACCAACGCACCAAGACTGATTTTAGAGATTTTAGCGTCGATATTCCTTACAGTGCAGTTAAATTACCCGCTGAAATTGAGCAACGCTGTCGTGAGTTTGTTCACAGCTATGATCTTAACTATGGCGCATTAGACTTGATTGTTACCCCAGACAACCAATATGTGTTTTTAGAGAACAATCCCGGTGGCCAGTTTTGGTTTATTGAACAGTTGGTACCAGAATTAAACATTATGGACACAGTGGCACAAAACCTCATCGATGGTGCCAAATGTTAAACGTCGATAGCAATGCCGATACCGATAACAAGCTGTGCAATATTCAGCTGTCACACATCGAAGCCTTGGCGCAACAACGCCAAAGCACAGTGTTGGTACTTGGCGCGTCTAACATCGATATTGATATGTTACCTGCCTTATATGACACCCTACGCCTTAATGGTCACTGCAAACAACTTGATGTGGTGTTATATGGCCGAGGCGGTATTGTTAATGCGGCAAGACGTATTGCGCTGTTGCTGCACCAATTTTGCGACAAGCTATGTTTTATGGTGCCACATTATTGTGAATCAGCGGCGACTTTATTGGCTTTATCTGGGCATGAAATCATTGCCGGTCCGCTGGCAATATTCTCGCCAATTGATCCGCAGCTGCAATCCGCTGGTAATGGCACCGACGCGCCCAGTTCATTGTCATCTCAGGATGTCAGGTTGTTTGGCCAAATGATGAAGGACTGGTTTAGCGTTGATGATGATGAAGCGCAGGCGCAATCGGCTTCATTATTATGCAACAGCATTTTTCCGACCACCCTAACCTCATTTTATCGTTCGACCCTTGAATTGCAGCAGATTGGCAAACAATTGCTCAGTTACAATTTGCCACAGTCAGATGATGCCGGCGTCAGCAAAATTATTGACCAACTGATTTATGGTTATCACTCTCACAGTTACGCCATTACCCGCGAAGAGTTAATGGCATTAGGCATCAATATCACAGCGGACGTTCAGAGCGAAACACTGGCTTGGCATATCGCTGCTGATATCAGGGCCAATCTTGGCCGAGGCGCGTGCAAAACGGTGGACGACGGCTGGCATGATGTGATTATCGCCACCGCCCACAGTATTCGGTTGCGTAGCTGCAAACCCGATTCACCGGCACCTTATTGGCAAATTCAACAAGAGGTGGTATCGCAATGAGCAGTTCGGCACAAACCATCAGTGAAATGTGTCGCTTGCTGGTATTTATGATTTTATTGATGGCAGCTTGGGGTAAAACAAGCCACTTTGACACCTTTAGACAAAATCTGGTCGAAGGCTTTAAACTGCCCGTCGTTTTGAGCTTGCCTAGCGCGATATTACTGATTGCGGTCGAATGGCTGCTGGCAGCATTGCTGATCATTCCCTCATCACTCAACCTCATCGCCATGCAAGCGACGCTGGCTTTATTTGTTCTTTTTACTGTGGTGATAGCTACGGTGTTATTACAAGATAAGTTAGTCAATTGTAATTGTTTTGGTCAAAGTAACCGACCAATATCACGGTATGATTTAATCCGTAATTTACTCACCATTGCCGCTTGTTCGATGATGTTGCAGTTAACACCGAGTACTTTGGCCCTTGACAGCGTTGCGCACGGGTTATTATTTGCTAATGCCTTTATTGTCTTTGTGCTGTTAAGCAAGCTTGAGGAGATTGCTGTGTTGCTGAGTTTTCATGGGCCAGACAACCATCAGGAGACCGATGAATGAATGAGGCCCTGCTCTATCCATTGCTTGGTTGCCTGAGCATTGCGGTTGCACTGAATTTGGTATTAACCTTTCGTCTGGCCGCTATGCTGCGTTTAAACATGGGCCAAACCGTTGTGCCACTCACCTTACCTTTTGGCGAACCTGTGCCGGATTATATTGCCACCTCGATAGTTGAAGGCAAACCGGTCAATACTCGGCAGCAAAGCTGTGTGCTGCTGTTTTTATCATCGACCTGTAAAGATTGCAAAGCCAAGGTGCCACAACTGGCACAGTTACAACCGGCATTAGAACACGCAGGCGTGGCGATGTGGTTGGTTTCAGCGGAGTCTAAAAAACGTTTAGAAAACCTGCTATCGGGCAGCGATTTACTCAATCGAACCGTGACCATGCCAACAAACTTGATGAAAACCCTCAATCCACGTCATGCCAGCCCTTTTTACCTGTTTATTGACGAACAGCAAATATTGCAGGCCAGCGGTATGATTGGCGACGATAATTGGCTGAGCTTTATCGACCAGATGCAACAAATAGAACAACAAGCGGGATTAACCGAATGACCGTTAGCACCAATATTCATCATCAGCGATTGGCACTCGCCAAACCTTATATGGGCAGGCTGGCATTGGGTTTTATGATCATGGTGATCACGGTAGTGATTCAGCTGAGCTTTCCCCAAGCAGTTGCTTATTTTATCGATAACTCGGTGACAGAAAAAAGTACTGAATGGTTGACCATCGCGGGGCTGGTGATGGTACTGATATTTATGCTTCAGGCGGTAGCGACTTCAATGCGTTATTATCTATTTGAGTCTACCGGTACTTTGATCATCACCGCATTGCGGCAAAGGCTGTTTGGGGCCATTATCCGTCAAGACATCGGTTTTTTTGACCACGCCAATGTCGGCGACTTAACCAACCGGCTCTCTGCCGATGTCGAATTGTTGCAAGATACCCTAACCATGGGCTTGGCGCTTGCTTTGCGCGCACTGTTTACCTTTATTGGTGGTACCATTTTATTGCTGATGTTATCGCCGACACTGGCGTTGCTGTTATTGGTGGTGGTACCACTGTCGATGTGGTCGGCGCGATGGGCCGGAAAAATGATTGGTGGTCGTGCCAAAGCCATGCAAGACAACCTAGCCCGCTGCACCCAGGTCGCCCAAGAAAGTTTCAGTAATATTCGGCTGGTGCATGGGTTTACCAAAGAGTCACAGACTCAGCAAAAATATGCTCAAGCCACCACCAAAGCCATGGGTTATTCATTGGCTACCACTCGCACCTTTGCGATTTTTCAGGGGCTTGGTACATTTATTCAGTATATGGCGCTGTTGGTTACCCTGTGGTTTGGCGGTCAACTGGTGGCCAGTGGCAGTATGACCATCGGCGGACTGACCAGTTTTATTATGTATGCGGCGATGGTGGCGACCTCAGCGTCTGGTGTCAGCTGGTTTTGGGGTGAGTGGATGAAATCTATCGGGGCCACAGAACGGGTTTTTGAACTGCTTAATCGCACCCCACAAACCCGAACTGCTTCTGCCACTGCCACCGACCAACAAACCACGCCATTTAAAGGTGAGATCAGTTTTGACAATATCAACTTTAGTTACCCTACCCGAGCAGACAAACCGGCGCTTAAGCACTTTAATCTAACCATCAAAGCGGGTGAAACCATTGCGCTGGTCGGCCCTTCTGGGGCTGGAAAATCTACAGTCGCTAACCTGATCCTCGGTTTTTACCAGGCTAATAATGGCCATTTGCGCTTTGACGGTATTGATGCACAGCAGTTAGATTTAACCACCATTCGTCAAAATGTGGCGATTGTTGAGCAAGAACCGGCTTTGTTTTCTGGCACTATTATGGACAATATTCGTTATGCCGTCAGCTCAGGAGAAGTGAGCGATCAGGCGGTGATTGAAGCGGCTAAACATGCCAATGCAGATGCTTTTATCTGTGAGTTTGCTGATGGTTATCAAACCCAACTTGGCGAGCGCGGGGTGCAGTTATCGGGTGGACAAAAGCAACGTATTGCCATCGCCCGGGCGATTTTGCGTGACAGCAAAATTCTGATTTTAGATGAGGCCACCAGTGCGTTAGACAGTCACTCTGAACAACAGGTGCAGACTGCACTGGATCGTCTGATGCAAGATCGTACCACTATCATGATCGCCCACCGCTTTTCGACCATTGCTAAAGCACAACGTATTGTGGTGCTCGAAAACGGCCGTATTAGCCAAAATGGCAGCCATGATGCTTTGATCCAACAAACCGATGGTTTATATTTGAAATTAATGAACAACCAAATGGAACAGCCAGAATCGGTAGAATGCCTGGTATAGCCCCTTCTTTGATCCCCACGATTAAAAATAAGCCCCTTTCTAAGCTGTGTCCGATTTAACCCCGTAAAAATTTGACTGAAACCCCATCTATCACTATGTTTATAATTGTCACCAAAACAAGGTGGTTTAATTTCGCTGAAATACCTGACGCTCTGGCTGTTGGCCTGGAGCAAATTAAAGGACAATAGCCAAATGACAGCAACAAACGAACAACAAGATCAACCCGATGTCACCCAAAACGCTGCTGAACCAATAACCAAGGCCGCTGCGCCGACTTGGCAACAACCTTATTTAAGCACCTCAACCTTTTCCCGTTTACCTTTTGTTGCACAACCCACCGCAGATGAAGCCGATATCGCCATCATGGGTATCCCTTGGGATGGCTTAGTCACCCACAGACCCGGTGCCCGTTTTGGCCCTCGCGAGATTCGGCAAGCTTCAGTCGCTTGTCGCAGTTATAGCAGCCATATGGATGTGAGTGTCTACGAACAAGCCCGCGTGGTCGATGTGGGCGATGTCGATATCGCCAACTTCGATTACCAAGAAACCTTTGCGCGCATTGAAAGCAAAGCCTTCGACTTGCACAGCAAAGGCATTTCGCTGGTCAGTCTCGGTGGTGATCACTCCGTTTTACTGCCTTTATTACGCGCCATGTTTCGCCAACACGGTACCTTCACCCTGATTCAGTTTGACGCTCACACCGACACCTCGGCGACCGAAGGCACCCCGCAATACCACCATGGCACTTGTGTGCGAAATGCCATCGAAGAGGGATTAATCGAAGGTTCAGGTATCTTTCAGATTGGTATTCGTGGTTCATTTGGCAGCGCCAGTTACCTTGATTACGGCAAACAAAATGGTATCAATGTGCTCGATATGCACGATTTTCATCATCGCGAGCGACGTAATGCCTTTGTTGCCAAGTTACGCGAAACCGCAGGCACAAACCCGTGTTATGTCACTTTTGATATCGATGGCATTGATCCGGCTTATGCGCCAGGTACTGGCACGCCGGTGCCCGGTGGACTCACCAGTTTTGAAGCCATTGATATGTTACGAGAATTACGTGGTTTGCGGGTGCTTGGTGGTGATGTGGTTGAGGTTGCCCCCGCTTACGATAACCATGCCCAAATAACCTCGTTGCTTGGTGCCACCTTAGCACTGCAAATCACTGCACTCATTGCGATATGCCAACAAAATGATAAATAGACAAGCGGGCATAAATGCGCCGCCTACAAACTATTACCCTATTTGAACAGAACCAAAAAAAACAACTCATCTGGAGGAATAACAATGACAACCACTGAAAAAGTACCTAACCCCCCTGTCGGTATGCCCCGTATTGCACCGCATTTATTTTATAACGATGTTGGCGCGGCCATTGATTTTTTGGTCAAAGCCTTTGATTTCAAAATTCGCACCCGAATGAAGAATGATCAGGGCACCGTGGTACATGGCGATTTAGAAGTTGAAGACTCGCTGGTGATGCTTGGCCTGACAGAAGAACACGACCACTGGCAGTGCCCCAACAGCTTTGCAGGACAGGTGAGCCAACGTTTGTTTATTTACGTGGATAATATTGATGCCCACTTCGAACGCGCCAAAGCCGCCGGGGCACAAATTCATTCACAGCCCGCCGATCAATGGCATGGTGAGCGGGTGTATGAGGCGGTAGATCCCGAAGGACATCGTTGGAAGTTTGCCCAAGCGATTTTTGAAATTGACCAAAATGATATTCAACGGCCACCAGAACTCAACGGGGTAGATGTTAAGGAGACGGCACCTAAGGAAACAGCACCTAAGGAGAAAGCATCATGAGTAATAATCTTTTAATCTGTGGCACGGGCAACTTGGCGCATGTATTGGCCGGACTCGGTGGTACCCAAGCGGAACAATTTGATGTTAAGGTATTTACCAAAACGCCGCAAAAAGCGCTCGATTGGCAGGCATTACTAGAAGACCATCCACTAACGGTGACCACCGATGACGAGGATGGCGAACACTTTGTCACCAGCACCGATAACATAGTGGTGACCAATGATGTCGAACTGGCCGCCCGCGATTGTGACATGGTGATTCTATCCATCCCCGCTTTTGCTCATGCCTCATATCTGCAAACCCTTGCGCCCTTCTTACCTGCTGGTGTGGTGATTGTTGGCTTGCCAGGGCAAAACGGCTTTGAGTATGAAGTCCAGGATATCATGGGCGCAACCCCTGCGGTGATCGTCAACTTTGATAGTTCACCGTGGGCTTGTACCACTGAAAACCTGGGTCGTAAGGTCCATATTCATAGTTCAAAATCAATGATGGTAGGCGCACTTAGAGGTAACCTAGCAACCGCTCGGGTAGCCCAGCCATTTTTAGCGATTCGGAACCTGATTGGTAGTTTTACCGAGGTGGTAGAATCCAGTAGTTTATTGGCAATATCATTAATTTCACCCAATGCCTGTAGTCACCCACCGATAATGTATGGCAAATGGCGAGATTGGGCTGGCCAACCGCAAGCACAAACCCCGTTGTTTTATCATTCAATTGATCAATTCACCGCCGAACTCATCACCCATCTGAGTGACGAAGTGCTGAACATCAGTCGCGCGATTATGGCGAAACATCCTGAGCATGATTTATCACAAGTGGTATCGATGCTCGATTGGGACCGAACCCGCTATGGCCATATGATCGCCGACAGCAGTACACAGCTTACCGCCATGCACACCAATCGAACCTATAGAACCTCCAAACACCCGATGTTTCAAACAGATAAAGGTTATAGTCCAGATTTCTCCCATCGTTTTTTGGCTGAAGATATCCCCTGTGGTTTAGCGGTGATCCGCGGCGTTGCCGAATTGGCCGAGGTCGCCACGCCATTTATTGATGAAGTATTACTATGGGGTCAGGATAAACTGGGCAAAGAATATTTGCTTAATGGACAATTACAGGGCAAACATGTGATGGAAACGCGTGCGCCACAACGTTATGGATACCACCGTTTAGAGGACATTTTATGAGTCCCATCCCGGCAATTGTCATCATTGGCATGGGACCAAAAGGGTTATACTGTTTCGAACGTTTGCTGGCCGAACTCAAAGCACGCTTTCATCCAGAGCAGTCTCAAGGCGAACAGCCTCAAGCAGTGCAAATTCACCTTGTTCACCACGCCCCGCTGTTTGGGGTTAGCCCCATTTATGACACCAGCTTGGGCGATCATATTTTATTGAACAATAGTATCGGCGACATCAATATATGGACCCAGGATAACCCGCCACCCGTGGTTGAAAATCCGCTGCGTTTTGTCCACTGGTACAATCAACAATACCAACCCACCGTAGCCGCCACTGATTTAGACTATTTGCCACGGGCCAAGGTCGGACACTATTTAAATGAAGGGTTTAAGCAGCTGTGTCAGCAATTACCGCCAGGGGTTAAGTTGAATTGTCATGTTGGCACAGCCAGCAATATAAGGGTGGTTGCTGATGCTTATCAGGTCGATATTCAAACCGTTGAAGGCAGCCAAATCACCCAAACCAGCATAGATGCCAACAAAGTATTACTCGCCACCGGTCATGCTCGACATCAGTTATCGGCTCAGGACCGTGATTATGGCGGCTTTGCCAATCGTCATAGTGATCGCAATAGTAACGTTCAGTTTATCCCTCATGTTTATCCCATTAACCAAACCATGACCGCCATTGCTGCCGGTGAAAATGTGTTTATGAAAGGCATTGGTCTGACCTTTATTGACGCAGCATTAGAATTGACCGAAGGCAGAGGCGGACGCTTTCAACGCACCGATAATGGACTGGTATACCATCCTAGCGGCTTGGAGCCGGGTAAAATCATGCCCTTTAGCACCACCGGTTTACCCAAAGCTCCTAAAGCCGAAGATTTGCCAATAGCCTTAAGGCCACTGATTTTTTGTTCACCCGACAAGTTGGCTGTTTTGCGAGACAAAACACCCGGTGGCCAACTTGATTTTGCCACCACCTTAAAACCGCTGATTGACTTGGAAATAGAGCGAGCCTATTACCTAGCAGTGATGGCGCAATTGACCGTGGATAAGGAGCAATGGCAACAACAGTTAATTGCCTGTGAAGATGATGGTATTGCACTGCGAGAAGTGATTGGTGCATTTTTACAACAACAGCCACAACAACACCCACAACAGGGCGCTTTTGACCCTCAAGCGATGTTATATCCGCTGCAAGGCCACGACTTTAGTTCTAGTGAGCAGTTTAGCGCTTTCATTATTGATTATATGGCACAAGAAATAACGCGCGCTCAACAAGGTCATGCCCAATCCCCAAGCAAGTGTGCGCTGGATATATGGTATGAAATCCGTTACGCCCTCAGCACTGTGATGCAATTTTCTGGCATTAAACCGCAATCTCACCAGTATTTATACCAAAAGCTATTTCCCAAGTATAAGCGCATCATCTTTGGACCACCGGTGATCAGCATCGAAAAGCTATTGGCACTCACCCGTGCCGGGCTGGTTGATTTTGCTGCGGCCATTAACCCACAACTCCAGCTTGATGAAGCCAATGCTTGTTTTACCTTGCATTGCCCACAACTGACCAACACCCCATTTAGCGCCAAAGTGATGGTTGATGCCCGTTATCCCAGCACCAACCTAACCAAAGATACCAGTTCATTAACACGAAATTTGCTGCACAGTGGCATGATTCGTCCTTTTATCAACCATGGTGCAAATCAAGATTACCAGCCTGGTGCCATTGATATGACCCCTGATTCACAGTGTGTGATTGGCTTAGATGGACAGGTGAATGCGGATATCTGCGTGATTGGCATCCCGACCGAGGGCAATATCATTGGTAATGAGTCGGTGACCACTGGTCACTATCCGGGCTTGTGGGCGAAGCAGGTTTTGGCGCAGCTTTTGTCGCAACTTGGCAATGTTTTTATTGCCAAGTAAGTTGACAATGTTTTTATTGCCAACTAAGATGACAATAAATTCATTGTCAGTGAGATCAGCCATGACAGGTCAGGTTGTTTATAAAGATAAATACTTTCCCCGCACAAAAGATGAAAACAGAATCTGGCGTCGGCTGAAAAAAGGTAGTCATATACTATTATTGGCCCCTAGACGCGTTGGCAAAACGTCGTTGCTGAGGAACATAGAGCTGAATCCTAAAGATGATTATGTTTTTCTCTATAGCATCGTGCAATCATGCAGCACTGAACATGAATATTACCAAACCATTATTGAAAACCTGTTCCAATCAGAGTTCACCGACCGTTTAAACAAGTTGAAAAGCTGGAGTCAGGACAAACTGGATCAGCTCATGGCCAGTGTTAAAGAGGTCAAGCTGAGTGAAGCTGGCATCACCTTTGAAAACAAAGACAGAACCCTCAATCACACCGACCTCAAAGCAGCACTTAGAGCCATCAATATAGACAAAAAGCTGATCGTGGTGGTTGATGAATTTCCGGATGTTTTAGAAAAGATAAATACTCAACATGGCCATACAGCAGCAGAGTCTTTTCTGTCTGGTTGCCGTGAGTTGTGGCAAGACCCATTATTAGACGAAAAAGTGCAGTTCATTTTCACAGGCTCCATCGGCCTTGATACGCTGGTGAATAAGTTAAACCTTTCTGATTTAATCAACGCCCTGACCACCACCACCGTTGACCCATTTACGCCAACTCAAGCCATCGAGTTTTTAAATTTTGTCATCAACGATTCTGAAGAAAATATTACCCTAGCAGACGAGGTCAAACAGCATCTGTTAGACAAAGTCGGCTGGTTAATGCCTTATTATATTGATCTGCTGTGGCTTAGCCTTGAAGATTTTTGCAGTGAAGAAGAAGTCAACATAGCAACCATTGAACATGTTGATGCTGCCTACGAAATGCTCTTTAACCATCAGTATCGCAGTTATTTTGCGCACTGGGCTGAGCGTTTAGAGCGACTAACATCGTCAGAAAAACAGTTTGCCCATCAACTGCTCAAGCTACTGTCGAAGCAAGATATGATTTCGCCTCAAGAGGTCCATAATCTCAAGCAAGACCCTCAATTTGGCCAAACCCACTGCAATTATGTTGCTGATTGCCTTGAGCACGATGGTTATATTTTTCTCAATTCAGATGAACAGTTTCAGTTCACTTCTCCAATGCTAAAACAATGGTGGAAACGGTATGCAGCTCGACGATTATAAAGAGGGCATTAAGCTCTACAATCCCCAGCAGACCTCGGCAAAAATGCTCAAAGATAATTTTGTCATTCGGCTCTATGAGTATAAAAAACTGTGGCGTGCCATCGAAAAAGCCGATATGCAAAACCCAGAGCAGCATTATATTATCCAAGGTCTTAGAGGCGCGGGTAAAACCACCCTGCTCAGCCGATTGGCACTGGCTGTCACAGAGGACCAAGCTTTGTCTAAATGGCTTATTCCGGTGGTATTTAAAGAAGAAGAATACGGCATCACCTCTTTATTTACCTTATGGGAGCGTGTCGCTGAAGAGCTGGACAGTCATCATCACAGCGCATTCTCTGGCCTGCTCGATGATATTGATGCACTTGAAGCAACCGACCCCAAACAGGCAATCAATCTACTCAACAGCTATTTAACCAAAAGCCAACACAAGATCATTTTGTTTATCGATAATCTGGTTGAGCTGTTTCAGAACTTTAATAAAAAAGAAGAAGAAACCCTCAGAGAGGTGTTAATCACCAACAACAACATCCGCCTCATTGGTGGCTCGGCGATAAGTTTGGAGGCTTTTTACGATCATCAAGCCCCTTTTTACCAGTTTTTCAACGTTATCACCCTAAAAGGTCTGAAAAAGAAAGATACCATCGCCTTGCTGAAAAAACTCAGTCAACATGGCGGACCTGAAGAGGAACAAAAACTCAATCAATTGCTGAAAAATGACCCTGGACGCATCGAATCGATTCGCCGCTTAACGGGTGGTATTCCCAGAACCCTAGTCATACTGTTTCATATTTTGATGGATGGGCCAAAAGGCAACACCTTTAAGCTACTTGAAGAAACGGTCGATCAAACAACCCCGCTATATAAACACCGCATGGATGACCTGTCTAAGCAACAAAAACCCATCGTCAACGCCATCGCCCTAAACTGGGATGCCATGTCGGCCAAGGAAATTGCAGAGGTAACCCGCATCGGTAGTAAACAGGTTTCAGCCCAACTTGGCCAGCTGGAGAAACAGTGGATCATCGAAAAAATCCCCACCAACACCAAAAACAACTTATATGCTTTAAAAGAGCGCTTTTTTAATATCTGGTATTTGATGCGTTATGGTCGCCGCCGAGATAAGAAAAAGGTCATTTGGTTAACCCGTTTTTTTGAAATTTGGTGTTCTAGTGATGAACTTAAACAACGCTCAAAAAGCTTTATTCAGCAACTGGATGGAAGTGCACACCCAAAAGCCGCGCTGACATTTGCCAATGCTTTGATGTGCTCTGATTATCTTGATACCAATGATAAAGTGGATTTGTATCGTAGCACTGCTGAATTTTTGCAGCAGACAGGTAATGAGCGGTTACAAAGGGAATTATTGGATGTTGAGCTATCTGCCGATGCCCTAATTGAACAAATGAGCAAGTTCTTAGAACAGTGGTGCGTGGACCGAAATAGCATATCAGAACAACAAAAAGAGCAAACCATGGCTTTTCTTGAACTAAACAATCTGAACGTACAATTAGCATCCGTTCTACTGTCGGAAGGTGATGAACGCTCATTGGTTAAAGCTGAATCGATACTGAAGCAAACGGATGGCAAACAATCCGACCTTTTATTAGGCAGTTTTTATTTTGATAGAAACCGTTACGATGATGCCGAACCTATACTCAAAAGAGGCTTGGCAAGCCAAGAAGTAACCATTTCCAAAGACCAGCAGGCAACAACTTTCAAAATGTTGGCTGAGATTTATCAAAGTCGGGATGAACTAGCACAAGCAGAATCCAATTACCTTAAAGCCATCGAGCGTGGCGCCCAAAATTGCAACATAATATTGTCACAGCTCTATTTTGCCATGCATAACTATGAACTTTGTGACCAATACGCCAAATATGCCATTGAAGCGAATGAAAAATTTGCTTATCGGGCGCTGGGTTTATCCTTATTTCATCAAAAAAAGTACCAAGAGGCGTTAGCACCGCTTTTACAATCGTTTGAGCTTGATGGTGACGTTTACTCCATATATTATTGGATTGGTTGTGCTTATGCAGCTTTGGGCGATGTAAAACAAGCAGAAAACTATCTACGTAAATCATTAGCAATAGATACTGATAACCCTGATACGCTTTACTTGTTAACCCAAATACTGGCTGGCCAGAAAAAAACCGCAGATGCTAAAATCCACTTTAAAAAGTTATTACCATCAGCGACAACTGAACAAATTGGCCATATTATCAGCCTAATTATTGACACCGATGACATTGAAATGGCACAACAGATGCTTGCGAAAACAGAGCAAGCTGATCACCTAGGTATATTCAATTACGTTGCTTGGCACTGCTTTAAAAAACATGCGCATAAAGAACAGGCACTCCAATGGTCAACCAAAGCACAGACACTGCAACCAAAGATGGAAAGCCTGCACACCCACACCACAATACAACTCTGGAACAACCAATACGACGCTGCGACAACCAGTATGAATCTCTTTCTGACTGAGCATATGACTGAACTTGAAGAGAACGAAGCTGATTTTATCGACTTGTTTACCTTATTTCTAGCAAAAGGCCAAACCAACTTGGTTGAGGGCTGGTTAAAGCAATATCAACTCATCGATCGCTTAAAACCGCTCTATTATGCGCTAATGTCATTAATGCGGGATAAATATCCCAATGAAATTTTACGCATGGGGGCCGAGTTAAAAGAGACCGTCGATGAGATTTTACAACGTATCGAACAACTGGCTGAGGATTATAAATAACGTAGGGTGCTTTCGCCTAGCGAAATGCGAGGCACGAGCAGCATTGCGCACCATGGTATAATTCGTCATCACACAACCCTATTTAGGTATTAAATCGCTTACACCAATGGTGCGCAAAGCTCCTCGTAACCTCGGACCGTGCTACGCACGGGCACCCTACTACACTTAAGTTAACCTTAAGAATCGATTGGTATAGTCAGCCAAATGAAAATGACTCAAACTTCAACCATACTGTTTTGCCTACTAACCGCCACCATTTTATGGTTCGGTTGGATCGAAAAAGACGAGTACTGGTATACCGCCGAAAACGGCCTTGGTTATGCCTTTGGCATCATAGGCTGCGCTATGATGCTGTTGCTATTACTCTACCCTGCCCGCAAACACTACAAACCCATGCGCAATCTGTTCAAAGTGCATCACTGGTTCCGCTTTCATATGATATTTGGCGTGTGGGGACCCTGCTTTATTCTGCTGCACAGCAACTTTAACCTCGGTTCGCCCAACAGCACCATTGCCCTGATATCAATGCTGTTGGTTGCCGCTAGTGGTGTGATTGGTCGCTACGTTTATCAAAAGTTGCACCGTGGCTTATACGGCAAACAAATCGAATTTTCTGAGCTTGACGGCGACTATCAAGTGGCCAAGCAACAATTCAGTCAATCCCCTTTTTATACCACTGAAGTGGCCCAAGACCTGGCGCAAATTGAAGCCGATTTAACCCAAGGACTGGTGCCGTTGCGCACCAGCATACGGGCAAAGCGCAACATTGGTAAAATCTGGCGGCAATCCAAACGTGATAAAAAACACAAACAAAACAACCTCAAACACTGGCGTGACGGCTTATCCAAGCTGACAAAAATCGCCAATTATGCCTTGTATACCCGATTGTTTTCGCTGTGGCACATTTTTCATTTGCCAATATTTTTTATGATGTTGATCACCGCAACTGTGCACATTTTTGTTGTACACATGTACTGAACCAAACCCAAAGAGAGCAGTTCTTATGACGAGCAAAGCAACAATCATCAGGCTGTTTTTGACCAATAGCGGTTTTATGCTGTTGCTGGTATTGGTGGTCGGTAATGCCAGCGCACAAGAAGATGGCGAGCCTGCTAAGCCTACTAAACCCGAGCCCGACCTCAGCCTTAACCTCAAGCAGATGTTACTGATGCCCGGTGATCTCACCCAGTCACATGCCCAGTTTGAACCCAAATGTGATCAGTGCCATAACCACTTTAACCAATCTGAACAAGCGGCTTTATGCCTTGACTGTCACAAAACCATTAACAAGGACCTCACTGACAACACCGGTTTTCACAGTCACCTGTCTGCCCAGCAGCAGCAAAATTGCCACAGTTGTCACAGCGATCACCTTGGTCGTAAGGCCGATATTATGGCTTTGGACGTTGACCGATTTGACCACAACAAAACCGAATTTGCCTTGCTCGGTGCCCATCAAAGCCAAACCTGCAAAAGCTGCCATAACAAAACCCACCCCGAATCCGGCCTGCCAACCTTTCGCATCCCCCAATCCCAACTACAGTGCACCAATTGCCACGACGACCCACATCAGGGCAATTTAGACGAAGATTGCACCAGTTGTCATTCTCAAGATAACTGGCAAGTGGCAAAGTTCGATCACTCCAAAACTGACTTTTTGCTGAAAGACAAACATCAGGACGTAGCCTGTAAGTCCTGTCATGTCGGTGATGTCGCCGCGCCTGTTGGCCAACAATGCAGTAACTGTCATCGCTCAAACGACAAGCATTTGGCGGTTTTTGGCGATAAATGTGAGTCGTGCCATACCGAGCAAGGCTGGCAAAAAACCAATTACGACCACTTTAAAGAAACTGAATTTCGTCTGCTGGGCAAACATCAACCCCTTGAATGCGCCGCCTGCCACCTAAAAAAGCTAACACCAGCAAAAACCTGTATTGGTTGTCATGCCAATAATGACATTCATCTTGGCGGCAACGGTAAAGACTGTCAGCAATGTCACAATAATGAACAGTGGCCAAAGGCGCAATTTGATCACGATAAAAACACCCCATTCGCGCTGCAAGGCAGCCACCAAGACTTAAGCTGTTCAGCCTGCCATTTGCCTGGACAGCCACAGCAACAAACCGATGCCGTTCGCCAATGTGTTGATTGCCATCAATCGAATGATGCCCATCAGGGCACGCTGGGCAAGTCGTGCAACAACTGTCATCAACAAGATCAGTGGGATGCTCAGGTGACATTCAACCATGAATTCACCGAGTTTCCGCTCGCTGGTGGCCATCAAATGCTGGTGTGCCAGTCCTGTCATGACTCTGCTAACTTTGCTCAAGCCCCGACCAGCTGTATTGACTGTCATCAAAAAGACGATATGCACCGCCAAACCTTGGGCAGCCAATGTACCGACTGTCATAATTCATCCAGTTGGTCGAGTTGGCAGTTTAACCATCAAACACAGACGGACTACCCACTCGAAGGCGCACACCTGGGTTTGCGCTGTGACTTATGTCATCAAACCACCTTGGATGACCCGCTTTCACCGCCACTATCACCTCCACTATCACCTCCACTATCACCGCCAAAAGCCTGTGTTGCTTGCCACCAGCAAGACGATGTGCACCAAGGCACCTTTGGTAAAAACTGTCAACAATGTCATACAAAGGAGCACTTTTATGAAGTACAGCAATAATAGTTTCATGCGATTTTTAATGCTGGTAACGACCCTCTGGTGCTCCAATGCACTGGCAGAAAAGTTTGACCATCAAACCAGCCTATTTCCACTGACAGGCCAACATCAAACGCTGGAGTGTGAAAGTTGTCATATCAACGGGGTATTTAAAGGCACCCCCACCGAATGTCAAACCTGTCATGGCGATAACGCCATCATCGATGGATCAGGCAAACCGATTGACCACTTGCTCACCAACAACCAATGCGCCGACTGCCATACCACCCTAGATTGGGCAATGGTCCCTAGGTTTGAGCATCATTCGGCCAGCGGCACTTGTGAGAGTTGTCACAATGGCGATACCGCTGTCGGCAAAGCTGCCAATCATCTGCCCACCATGCAAAGCTGCGACAGCTGCCATATGAGCCAAGACTGGCTGCCAGCCACTTTTAATCATCAAGAGGTCAGTGGCAATTGTGTCAGCTGCCACAATGGCGACATTGCCACCGGTAAAGATAATCAACACATACTGTCGACCCAAACCTGCGAAACCTGCCACTCAACCACATTTTGGATGCCGGTAAACCGGGTTGACCATACTCAGGTCATCGGCAGCTGTTCAAGCTGTCACGACGGCAATACCAGCACAGGTAAAGACGCCGACCACATTGTCACCCAGCAACAATGTGATAGCTGCCACCTGACTGAATCATGGTTACCCGCCACCTTTGACCACGCCAACGTTAGCGCCAATTGTGCCAGCTGCCATGATGGCAATATCGCCACCGGCAAAGATGTCCAACATATTCAGTCGAGCCAACAATGCGAAACCTGCCACCTGAACACCATTTGGTCCCCGGTCATCCGGATAGATCATGACCATGTGTTAGGCTCATGTTCGACCTGCCACGACGGCAATACTGCCACCGGAAAAACCTCAGATCACCTCGCCACCACGCTGGAATGTGACGCCTGTCATTTAACCAATGCCTGGTTGCCTGCAACCTTTGACCACTCTGACGTCTCCAGCAACTGTAGTAGTTGCCACGACGGCAACACCGCAACGGGCAAAGATGGACAACATATTTTAACCACGCCGTTGTGCGAAACCTGTCATCTCAACACCACCTGGACCCCGGTGACCATCGTCGACCACGCTCAGGTGATCGGCTCTTGTTCAAGCTGCCACGATGGCAATACCGCCGTGGGCAAAGATGCAGATCACGTCGCGACCACCCTAGAATGTGATTTCTGTCACCAACCCAACGCATGGCTGCCAGCCACCTTTGACCACTCAGATATATCCGGCAACTGTGCCAGCTGTCACGACGGCAATACCGCGACCGGCAAAGACCCGCAACACATTCAGTCAAGCCAAACCTGCGAAGCTTGCCATTCAAAACTGACCTGGACCCCAGTCACCCAGGTTGATCACAACAATGTTTTGGGCTCTTGTTCGACCTGCCACGATGGCAACACCGCCACCGGAAAAGACAACGACCATTTTGTTACCACGGTTCAGTGTGATTCGTGTCATAGCACCCAGAACTGGAATGCCAACAATTATAGCCATACCGGGGCTTATCCTGGCGATCACCGCGAACAACTGGAGTGCACAGACTGCCACACCAACAACAACGAAGTGATCCCCTGGCGGTTCCCATACGGACCCACTTGTGCGGGTTGTCACGCCAATGACTATGAAGCTGACGAGCACGAAAAAACCAACAACCCAACCATTCATTACACGGTGTCGGAATTAAGGATCCGACACGAAATAAGATCCAAAACTGACTTGTCTCTTTATCCTATTTCTGCGTTAGGCAAAAAGTTGTGTAGAACGACTACACGCCTCTTTGCCTGCCTTGAACTAGAATAAATATCCTGCCTCACTTTTGGATCTTATTTAATTCTGGATCCTAAGCATTGCTCTGGTGCGTGTCATGAATATACCGATAGTACTTTTACCACCATTAAAAAGACCCGCTTTGGTGAGCATAAAGTAAGAGATGGAGATTTTGACTAATGAGTGATCTAACTAAACTCGCCGGATTAGTAGGTCTGTTGTATTGCAATGCCAGTACACTTGCCATTGCCGACACAGTAACCGTAAAAATCGACACCAAACCCACTACCCACATAGTGCTTAAAGGGGAAACATTACATTCGTTGGCGAAACGTTACCAGATAAGGCTGGCCGATCTCAAAGCTTGGAATGCCATAGACGACGTCAATAAAGTCGCCACCGGGCAAACCATCAGCCTAATAAAAACCACCAGCCTGCGGCAACAAGCCGAACTGGCGTTGACCAACAAAAACTACAACCTAGCGATAAAACTGCTGCGCAAATTGGTGCAGCAAGGCGATGAAGCTGACGTAGAGTTTGCGATGGAGTTTATGGGCGTGGCCCGAGAGAAAAAAGGTCAAAAGGCCTTCGCCAAACAGTCTTACCAAGCCTACATACGCGCTTACCCTGAGGGTAAAAACAGTCAAAGGGTGAAACAACGATTGGCCAATTTGATTGGTATTGAAACCCTGGCCCGAGACAGAACATTGAAAAAAGGCAAAGGCAAGAACAAGAACAAATCGCAGCGCTCATATACCCGGGGCAGCGTATCGGCAGATTATCGCCGAGGCAAGCTAACCACGGATAGCGGTGATTCCCGCGACACCCTGAGCTTATTCAACACCGACATCAATGCCAAAGGGCATTATCAATGGCAGGACTACAGCGTTGATTTTCGGGTATCTTTGGGCCGCTACGAAGATCTATTGCCCGATTCAAAAAAATCCAGCAATCGCCTCAGATACCTCAATGTATCGGGGGCAGCGTACAACGATGCGCTTAAGCTGACTTTGGGCCGGCAACGCAGTCGTAACAAAGGAATATTTGGCCGCTTTGACGGCTTGGTCGCAAGCACAACATTGTGGCCAGACATTACCATAAATGCCTATGCAGGTTACCCGGTAGCCTCATCAAAAGTCACTTCGCTGGACCCTGAGAGAAAATTTTACGGCCTCAGCGTCGATCTTGAAAACAGCTGGCAGAACATGGATTTTAGCTTCTTTGTATTCAACCAAACCATCAACAATCTCACCGACCGACAAGCCGTGGGCGCATCGGCCCGCTATTTTGAAGACAATGTCTCGTTTGTCACCTTGGTCGATTACGACGTTTTCTATAACACCCTCAACGCCCTGCTACTGTCAGGCAGCTATGCCACACCGTCACAGCAACGCTTTAACTGGTCAATCAACTACCGAAAAAGCCCCTACGCGGGCACCCGTAACGCCTTGATTGGCCAGGCCGCAGACAGCATGGCCGAACTACAAAACCTGTTCGTCAGTGAGGAGGACATACTCGACCTTGCCATGGACCGAAGCCTGACCAGCAAAACCGTCTCACTGGGATTTTACCAGCCCATCAACCAAGACTATGATATCAGCACCAACATCACCTGGATGGATTTGTCGGGTGCGCCAAGCTCAGGCGGCGTGGCCAGCATCAGCGACACCGCTGGCCAGTACTACGCCAATGCTAGCTTGGGGATAAAAAACATCTACAGTGAGCGAGACACTAACCGATTTGGCATTCGCTATTCTGCGCTGGCAACCTCAACGGTGTTTTCTACTTACGCCTCCAGCCAATACCGCTTTGAAAACGGCTTGTCGGTCACCCCAAAGCTGCGCTTTGATACCCGTAGCAACGACAACGGCACCAGCCAACAAAACATCGCGCCGACGGTACGGGTGCAGTATCAGAGTAAGGAGCATTATTTATATGCTGATTTTGGCGCGATTGTTTATAATTCGAAATCGGCGCAATTGAGTCAGCAGACCAATGTTTATTTTGTTTATTTGGGGTATAGGTATTATTTTTAGGGGGGATTGGGTTTTGTGGGGAGGCATGGCCCCCGCTGCTCCGCGCGGCCTTCGTGCCGTTACCTCGGATAAACCGTAAATACGGCGTTATGTGTCTATTTAAATGAACAACATGGGACAGTCACTTTGGTCCTTAGTTTTTCAATGGCAGCCATTTTTTGTTTTTCTGATCGTAGAGGTGAAATGATGAATTATAAAAGCCATCTGTTGGCGTTTGAAAAGCCCTAAAGGCTTCGCATTCGCTTCTG
>JBLGCB010000079.1:0-20410 GCA_047617105.1 Phenylobacterium sp.
TACGCAGTTAGGGGGGTTAGTCACGGCGACATCGGTGGCATTGCTGATGTTATTGTTGTCTGAACAAAAGTTAGCTGGAATGTCCACCACCATGGCCGGATCCCCAACGCTCCACGAACTTAAAAAGAACTCTTCATAAGCACAGGTAGCGCAGTCGTACATTGGGCCGACATTGATACGATTCGAATAAATTTCTGGCCCAATGCCTGCCATACCATAGTTAATGGCAAAGAAGTCACCACCAGCGGCAAAGGTATTGGTAGCACTGGTTGGTCCACCAGTGTTAGTAAATGAGGTAAATGCTTGCTCTGCTCTAACAGGTTCGTGATACATGATATTAAATTCACGATAGGGTTCTAATGGTTGCGGATACTGTGGCGCATCGCCGTAAGGTCGGGTTTTCTTTTTGAATTGCCCGGCGTTAGGCCCAGTGATAATGGCCGTTGGATCGGTGTAGACCAGCTCAAAAGTTTTGTCGGCACCGTCAACTGACTGCAACATATTGAGCACCGGTTTTTCTGGGGTGGTGTCGGTTGCCGGATAAATGGCCTGATAATCAATCAGTGGCTGGCCAGTTTTGGTTCTTTTGGGGTTACCGTTGTTTTTCTTTTTGGTGGCGGCCAACATTGCGGCTTCGCTCACCTGACTACGATAATATTCAGACCCTTTAGGCTGCACATTTAACGAGCCGAATAGACCAAAGGTCATTTGCCCAGCAAAGAAGTTACTGAAATCATCGGCGGCACTATACAGAACAAAAGTGCCGGGTTTGCGAATAAACAATGAGTAATCTTTTTGCTCGCCTGCACCTGCCAGATTGTTGGTGTTTTTGCCAATAAAGGCACCATCATTTTTAATTGCATCTGGATTGTTCAAAATGGTAGAGAAGACTTCAGTGCCTTGGATATGAACCCCGGCATAACTGGTCAGTTCTTGCGGTGCGGGGACCAGCAAGTTGGTAAAATGAATGTCTAAGCAATCATGAACATTGGCCCGTAATACAATTGGCCGCGGTCGCTTATCATTGCGCATGGTGACATTGTCGACCAGCGGGGTGTAATCACCGGTAGCGCCGGACTGCAATTGTTTGAGCAGTTTAGAACCATCTGCATAAGACAGTGGTTGGTTGGTCGTGCCATCTTGACCGGTAAAGGTGTTGGTACCGTTGTAAATAACGTCACCTGCGAGGGCAAAGATCATGCCGTGCAACTGCGAAGCGCCGAGCCGATTGTACCAAAAAGGTTGGTTCAATGCGACCATATTGACTTTAACAATACGTTTAAGTGTTTTGTTGTTGCCGATGTCAGCGCCGATTTTACAACTGTTATCAGCACCGTCGGCATAACTGCTGCCGGTACATAATAAAAGTCCCAGCCAGAGCAGCCTAAAGGGCCGCCATAGCAGGGGTAACACATCTTTGATCTTCATTTTCATTCTCCTGGATATCACACAAAAATTGTCTTATCCATGAATAATCCGACTTAATTCTCTTTTCAAGTCAACATGGGTGAGACACCTTATCTTACAAACCTGGTACAGCTTACAACTTCCTGTAATCTTTACGACGCGTTTTGGAAACGTTGTTAAATAATCTCCCTGACCTGTGCCGGAACACGGCATATACTTGTGCCAAGGGGTTGCCGACGACTGTAAGGTCACGCGTGGGCACAAAAAGCGTGACCACCCTACGCCACTGTGTAGCACGTTTTAGGGTTATTTAACTTTCATTTCTTAATTGCGTCGTTGCTGTTTTAACAGCGGTAATACTTGCTGGCCAAAAATGCGCATTTCATCATGCTGTGGCCAACCTGAAAAAATAAACTGACTGACGCCAATGGCCTGGTATTCGCCAATGGCCGCCGCGATTTGTTCGGCATCACCGACCAGCGCAATAGAAGGGGCACCATGGCTTTTCACCGCACCTGTCCACAGACAATCACTAAGCCAAGGTGAGCTGGCACTCTGGGCGTGTTGAAGGGCTCGTTTGATGCCAAAAGAATCACTTTTTTGGACAAAATTGCCTTCAACTTGATTGGCTGTGGTGGCGATTAACTGTTCGGCGGCTTTGATGGCTTGTGCCTTGGTATCACGACAAATCACCGATAATCTGATGGCCACTTTGGTGCCGGATGCCACCATGGCTTGAACCTGTGGTGCCATGACTTCGGGCAGTTGTGCCAAGCTAACCCAGATATCGCCAAAGTTACCAGCCAGTGCTAGCGCCTGTGGTGAACTGCCAGCGATAAAACATTCAGGGCGTTGATTGGGTGGGCAAAAATGGGTCTGCACTTTGCTGTTGTTCAGTTGGTAGTGTTCGCCATTGTGGCTGTAGTTATCGGAAGAGTTGTCAGCTGAGGTATTTGATGGCTTAAGCCATAGCTGTTGGCAAATGCCAAGGTATTCGCTGGTACGGGCATAACGTTGGTCATGATCCATCCAATCGCCATAGGCTTGTTGTTCTTGTGGCGAGTGGCCAGCCACTACATTGAGTGAAAAACGATTGGTGATGACATGGCTTAAGGTATTGAGTTGCTGCACAAATAAGGTTGGTGACATGATGCCTGAGCGACAGGCGATGATGAATTTAATGGTTTCGGTTTGCAAGCCGATGGCCATGGCCAGGAGGGTTGGGTCGGGTTTATTGAGGCCAAAATCCACCAACAGTGAATCAAAGCCCAGTTGTTCTGCCTCACGCGCAAAAGCGACCTGATGGCTTAAATCCGGTTGTGCCGAGGCCGAATTTGCCGCCATGGCTTGGCGGGTCCTTTGGCCACTGCTATCACCCGGATTTTCGCCACCCTGACACAAGCGCCAATGGATCTTGGCTGCTTGTTGGTCAGGCCACTGCTTTTTAGGCAGCATTTCAGGCGGCTGTTTAAGCCCGTTTTCAGGCATTGCTTTGCTCCAATGGGCCATTGATATTACCGCCGTCACTGGCTTGCACCGAGGTGAGCAATGGTTGAATATGGCGCACAAGTATACGGGCAAGGTCGAGGAAATGGTGCTTGTCGGGGCCTAGTGGTTTGGCGATTTCAGTCTCGCCGCCAAGGTTAACCACTTTGCTGGCTGCCCAGGGGAATGTTTCGAGCAGGGCGTTACATTGTGCGGTGCTCATGCAGTAGATTTTTTCGGCCTGATGAATCTGGCACTCAGTGACTTGCTGTGCCTGGTGTTCATTGAGCTTGATGTCAAATTCGCTCAAGGCATGATGGGCGGCATCGGGCATATCGCGGTATTTACCCAGCTGCAAAGCCGCGCTGTCGGCGTAAATATCGCGGTCATTGTCGTTTTGGCTGAGGGTTTTAAAATGGTTTTCGAGCGCTTTATTGCAAAGTGCCGCCGCCATAGGGGAGCGCATTCGGTTACCATCACAAATAAATAACCAAATTCGTTGCATTGGATTGTCGGTCGAATGTTGGTGCTGATGAATTTGGCGCTGGTCAAACAACGACATTAAGAATAACGCGGCACAAATGGCTAAGGCGCTGATGATTTGCACCATGCTGATGCTCTGGCCGTCAAATAAGAATAATAATAACAATGAGGCAAATACCCCAGACAATAAGCTGGCACAGCGATTGACCGGTATGGCAAAGGTGTTTTCTCGTCGATTAAGATAAATTAGGCTGCCAAATATGCCCAGCACGCCATAAAATACCCCAATGATTAAAGCGGGCCAGATAACCCCTGAGCTGACCATGGTGGCAGCATAATCTGCCAATTGAATTTGACTGGACATTAAGTGGTAGCCAACGGTGAAGATGGCAATCACCACCAAGGTTATCATCGCGACGGTATTTTCGGCGACCAAAAATTGGCGGTTAAGCGATTCTTGGGCGTCTTTGGCATAGTGGGTCATCTGACGCAGGCGAAAGATATAACCGGTCAGATAACCAGCCAGATTCAGTAATACAATCCAGTCGAGGCTATATTCACCCACTTGCGCCAGCGCAATGCCGACAGCCGTAAGACTTAGTGCCAGTCCGGCCCATGAATACCAGTGTACGTCGCGTTTAAAGATGCGATCAACCAACGGTGACATCACCAATACACCGCCACGCATCAGCAATAAGGCAAACACAATTGATACCCCAACAAAACTATAGGCCAAGGTGGTGGTGACAATAATGAGGGCAAAGGCGAGGCCAGAAAAAATCGACCAGCGACTGAGACCAAAATAGTGGTTGGTCGATGCTTTAACGGGTTTATCAGCCTTAGCATTACCAAGATAACGATACCAACCGAGCGTATAAATAATCGCTGGCATGGTGATCACCGTGCCCAGCAAAACAATCGGCAAAAAAGCCGCTGGGCTGAGGGTGCCCTCAGTGACCACGCCATATTCCATCAAAAAATTAGATGACAGTGCTTTGATTAAAGCACTGTATGGAATATAAAAAGCAAAATAACCCAGTGCCAATAACCAAATGTTGATGGCCACCGGATTGCTCAGTTGTTTGTTATTCATGATGATGCTCCGTATTTTTCATTATTGTCGGCTATTGTTCGTGTGTTATTTATCTATTTATCGTCCAGAAATTCACATCTATGTGAGATTTCTGGAGCAAGCTACATTCAAGCAAGTGGAATTTCGCTTACTTTTCAACAAGTTGAAAAGCAGGGTCATCCATGACCCTCATTAGCTAGCGCCTAGAAACTTCGTTTCTGGACAGGCACTACCTACAGGTTCAAGCTTTTAAACTAAAAAACGCATTATCCACCGATTGCCCCAATGCTCTGCGACCAATGGTGGCCAGCACGTTGTCGGCATTGTCGTGCTGAACATAAATGGTCAGGTCACGGTAAATGCGTTCCAGTTGGCTCGGTTTATTTAAACAGCGGGCACCACAGATTTTGATGCTGCGTTTGACCCCGTCTTCGGCTAAGGTTTCTGCCAGATATCTAAATTGACTGGCGGCATCACGGGCGGCTTGGCGGTCATGATTGTCGAGCTTAAACGCCACCTGGGTTAACCATAAATCTAGGGTATCCACCCCAAGTTTGATTTTGGCGATATGATGCTGCACATAAGGGTCGTTTTCGCGATGTTGTGCGCTAACGGTTTGCAGCGCGCATTCATAAGCGGCTTCTAATGCGCCGAGAAAACTCACCGCATAATGCGGGGTGAAACAGCTTTGCATATCGCGGGTCAAAAACTCGCCGATTTCACCAATGCAATTGGCTTCAGGGATAAAGGTGTTGTCAAAATTAACCTTATAAGAAACTGTTGAGCGCATACCGATGGGGTCCCACCAGTCGCCGTCAAAACTGATACTGGGGTCGGATAAATCACAGGCCAGCATCAATAGATTGTTTTCGCCATCGGTGACTTCTCTGGCACCACCTGGGCCTGCCAAGCTGACCAGCAAGATGGCCCAACTGGCACCGGGTGCACTGGTGGCAAAGACTTTGTTGCCATTGATTTGATAACCGTTGTCTTTTTTCACCACATCGGTGCCGATGTTATATTTTTGATTGGGGTTTTTGACTTGGGGTTCACCGCTCCAGGCGGCCCAGCGGTTGCCTTTGCTGATCACATCGGCAAACCAGCGTTGTTTCTGGCTGTCACTGGCCAGCTTATCAATCAGCATCAGGGCGTTATTGTGACCTTCCCAGCAACGGGCAAAAGACAAGTCGGCTTTGGCGATGGCGCGGGTCATTTGCCATAGCGAATAGACATTGCCATAACTGGGTGAACAACCTAGGCCGCCGTAGGCTGGATCGACCGGGGCTGCCATAGCGCCAATATTAAACAGGTCGTTAAAATTTTCTATCGGAAAACGCGCATCGGTATCGTAGTCATGCGCTCTGGCTAAAAACACTTCTTGTGCCAGTGATTGCACGGCTTCGAGCGTATCCGCAGAGGTGGATGGTAATTGGCTTGTTTTTCTTAATGGTTTGCTCATATCAATTCCACTATTTGGTCAATAATTGGGTTAATGGTAAATACAGTTATTGTTTGACATAAAATTCACGGTTGAGTATTTTTTTGATCTTGGTCGGTTGTCCGTTTTCGCCTGCTTCGCTAATGCAGTGGTAGGCCATCACCACAAACAGACCCTTATTCGAATAAGCGGTGAACAAGGTGGTTAATTGGTCACTGACACAGTAAGCGGTGAAACCCATTTCTTGTTGGTCAAAGAAGTAGGGCGTTAGTGGCACGGATGGCCATTGATGATCTTGGCTGTCAGAAGACGCGGTGAGGGTCCAACCGTCAGCAGATTGCTGAATGGCAATGGTGTTTATCCAACGGCTATTGGCATGGGTATTAAGCCAGTTGCCTGCCAGCGGTGCAAAATCAGCTTTGGCGATGAGGTTGTCAGCGGCGTGAAAAGTGTTGAACCGTGCTTGATTGATCGGTTGATTGATCGGTTCATTGATCGCTTGACTGATCGGCTGATTGGTCGGTTTTGAGGTCGAGGCACGGGCGTAAAATTCTCGGGTCAGCTGATGGCCTGCAATACCTGCGCGATAACATTGTAAAACCAATATGCCATTTTTTTCGTTGGCGGCGATGGCTAGAGAGGGTAGCTGTTGTGATTTATCGGGCGCTGCTGGGTGTTCATAGGCATAAAAACCGCCCGCTTGGTGACCCGCGTCGCCAGCGATGGGGTGTACGGTTATCTGGTTTTGTGGTTCGATGGTCGCCGAGTCCTGAGCTGGATTTTGTGCTGCTAAAATGGTCAAGATCAGATCATCATTGTCGATGGCGAGTTCTAATGTGGCGATAAAATCAGCCTTAGGATTGACGTTGACCCAGTGTCCGGACAAGTTCGAGACATCTAAAGTGTCATGATGTCCGGCGGTGACAGTGTGGTTCATTGACAATTCTCTCTTTTTTTATTGCTGTGATCGGTGTTTATGGGTGTTTTTTTCATGGTTTAACTGACTTTTTGTAAACGTGGATGAATGGCACGTTGTTCTCGCACCTTAACTGGCTCATCGGAGCGTACCGCAACCTTTCTTCTGGCACTTAAAATGGCCGCAAGTGCCAGTTCGGCCTGTGGTGGTAAATCTTGATTGGTTAAACAGCTAAATTGACCATGTAATTGTTGTTCTAACATACTCAGACCATCGATGACGGTCGCCTCGCTTAAATTGGCCTGCACCAGTAGGGCATTGGGATAAGGATTATAGACAAAGTCGATGTAGGTCGATTTGGGGTTAAACTGGCTGGGGGGGAAAGTAATGTCCGCAGCACTGGCAAAAGGCACTGTGTTAACCAGTAAGTCAAAATCACTGAGTATAAGGTCCTGTAGCGGCTTGCAAGGTAATTTTAATAACCGTTCGGCCATGGCACCGCGTTCAGGGCTGCGGTTATATAACGTCACCTGGGCACCCATTTCTGCTAAGGTATAGGCTGCGATACGTCCTGAGCAGCCACAACCGATGATGGCGACCTGCTTGCCTTTGACGGCGAGTTGTTGTTGATTAAGCACTTTTCTTAGGCCGTAATCGTCGGTGGTTTCGGCGACCAGATAACCCTCATTAAGCATCAACACATTGGCTGAGTTGACGCAATCCATGATTTCTCGGTGGGTATGATAGGCCGAATTGACACAGTCTTTAAGCGGCGCGGTGACGGTTAAGCCGCTGATGGGCAAACCAATCGCGCTCATGCGTTGGGTGTGATTTTTTAACTTTGCCATATCTGCGATATTAAAAGGTAGATAGACAGCGGGCAGTTGCAATGCTTGCAGCCCTTTATTGTGCACCAGCGGTGAAAACGAGTGACTGATAGAAGCACCGATAATGCCATAAAGCTTGTTGATACTGGCGGGTAAAGCAGCCAAGTTATAATTTTTGTTGAGCCATGCCAATGACACTCTGGTGTCACTGTCGGTGGTGGTGAAAATTACTGGCGCGCCTTTATATGAAGCACAAATTCGGCTCCACAGTTCATCTTCCCGCGGGTCATAAGCGATGACGTTGCCTATTGCGTTGTCGGTGCTGTTGCTGGTGTTAGTGCTGGTGTTAGTGCTGGTGTTAGTGCTGGTGTTAGTGTTGGTGTTAGTGCTGGTGTTAGTTGGGTCTATTTGATGTAAAAATTCTAAGGCGCTGAGGCTGTCGTTGCATATCAGGCGATATAACCAAGCCTGTGCCATGGTGCAGTCTGATTGGTACTGTTCAAGTAACTGCTCGGCTGAGCCGTTTGTGTCGAGCGATAACCTGCGGGTAATCATGCGTTTATGTGGTGGAATAAGTTCGAGAATTGGGCTGATTAAATCGCACTGGGCGTCGAGTTCAATATAATCGACCAAGTCAATAACTCGACTGATATATTCGCTCAGTTTGACCACCGCTAAAGCCGATTTATTGTGATTTATGCTATGGTCATAAACCGCAATATCTTGCTCAGTTGGTCGTAATGAGATGGCTAATTTAACCCTGTCTTGGCTTGGCTCTTGGGATTGGTTCTGGCTTTGATTGGTTGTCGTACTTTCACTAAAGTGGGTCAGCTGATTGGCCACCCGCTTTAGCGCTTCTCTATTAATAAAGCCATCGTTGAAATGAACAATATCACACCCTGATAAAACATCATGGCGTGATAACTTGTCCGACCCCTTATCCGACTCTTTATCCGACAAGAAGCTCGACAAGGTTGTTTGTGCGATGATCACCTTTGATAACATTTTCTCACCTGCTTGGCCATTTATTATTGGTCTGTTAGTCCTGTACTACCCTAATTGTTTAGGTTCAGTCTTAATTTTGCTTACGTTATGAACGATTTTATGCAACTTTTATATTTTGGGCTAAATTGCCATCTACACCAGAAGTGTAAACCAATCATGTCAAATAAATATTACATGCTATTACACTTGGTGATGTTAACCCTGAACAGATAAACAAATGACGTTCTCATTCAACCTTTAATATGGATGATATGGTTATACGGTTTATCATATTTTGGGTAATTTACCCCTTTCGATTCCATCAATAAAAATAGTTACAAAATTGATTTTCGTCAAGCTTTTATCAGATAAAAGTCAGAGAAATTGATCACTTATCTGTGTAAGGGCCAGTTCGGGACAACCATAGGGACAAAATGGAGGGAAAAGGGGGATATTTTGGTGATGAAGCTTGAGTTCGTTTTGTTGGTACTCTGGGTCTACCAAGAGGTCGGCAAGATATCTCCCTCTTTAGCCAACGACACATAATCAAACTGCCAGCGCTTTAACCTTATCAATAGGCTGACAAACAATGTATTCTAAATTAGGCTCGCTATCGAGATTGGCGTTTAATAAAGAGCAAGGGTGAGATAGCACCAGATAAAAAGCATTTTCTATCTGATGCGTGTCAGGCAATTGCTTAACCAGCAATGGCGAAGAACTTCTATTAAATATTGAACATTGACGCCAGCCAAATTTAATGGCTTTTTCTCTATCAAAAATTGTCACTACACAAATTCCCTCTAAGTCCTTAATAGAAACCCTTAAGACAAACCCAACAAGTCATCAAGTTCATCAGAGGTTTCTAACGATTTCAAGCCAACATTGATACGTTTCGTTTGCGCCAAGATTGAATCAATATCAATATTATCTGCTGATAATAACGTTGCAATAACAACGGCATCTTCATTCAATGGGTCGCGTAACCAAGTGGCAAATAGCGGCTTTCTGCGCTCTTTTATGGCAAATAAAGCTTGGTTTAATTTCTCCAAGCGATTTCTATTTTTGCTTTGAATCTTGGCCAATGGCATATTTAAATCATGCCATTTATACACCGTCACTCGACAGACTCGCATCACCTCACTATACTGCTTAATGTTAAAACCAAAGGTTTCCATCAACTGCTTGCTTAACTGTTGAAATGCTTTGCCATCATCATCTGCGCTGGTCTTTTTGGCATTTTTAACTTGGCGGTGCTCAGTTAATATTACCGACGTTTGCTGTTGTTGACGATCTTGGCTCACACTAGAGGCAACTGCCGAACCACCAGTGCCAATAAAACACAAAGAGGCCAATACCATACCCATGCTAGCGGATGTTGTTATCGGTGAAAGCGCGATGTTTGAATCTTTCATTTCCATTCCTCTAATGCTGAGTTTTTAGCAACATTGCATAATATCAAATCAATATGATTATGCATGTTGTTCAGTGTCTTGGTAATGTCAGCAGCACTATAGTGCTGCATTGATTGAAACAACTTGTGTTGGTCAATGTCGATTAACGCTGATGGCCTGGAAATCGCGGGTAATGTTGTTTCTTTGCCCGAACTCAATAAAAACATTTCAATCAACGGTATTAAATCGTCTGGCACGATTTTAAGTCCTTTACCAGCATAAATCCGAAGTGTTAAGAGGCTATTCAAATCCGTTTTATAAATATGCTGCATTCTGGCTTCAACTGGTGAGATATCATTTTGCCCATCACCTGCTATGCAAAATCGAGGACTCAGCATAGACTCTTGCAAATAGTAATCTAACGATTTATCTTTTGAAGAGACCATTGAATGGATATAACGTAGACCAATGGCCCTAACCAATTTCATTTCTGTTACTTGTGAATAAATTTCATGCGCTTTTATCACCAACGCAGCGAATTGAGCAAACCCATTATAGCAATTAGTATGGACTAAAACACTTCCACCAGAAACCACAATTCCCTGTTGATAGTCACCACTAATAAAGTGATAAGTATGTTTTTCTTGCTCTTCTAATTTAATACCATGGGTTGTATTAATACGGACATCATTAATGATGTGATGATAAAAAATAGGGAAGCCATTTTTTCTAAAGACATCCTGACTTTCAGCCAGCAATGCGTCAAACGACAGCAAATCACCACAATCGATTTTACATAACACATAGGAAACTGGTGCATTGTTTAATGTCACAGTAGGCTTGAGCGTTTTCAAAACAATATCCACATAAATAATGAAGTAAAGTCTATGTATACTTTCATAAGGTATACACAATCTGTGTAAGTTGTGAAAGTATACACTCAAAGTGTATAAAAAGGTTGATTTTATTTTCTGAGGATAATTACAGTGAGGCTTGTGCATAATGTGGTGAATCACAGACGAAAGTTAAATATGTTTAAACTCAGCTTAATGGCTATCTATTAACGCCCTCCAAGATCCAACCGCCAAAGACTGCGCAGTTGCATTTGGCGTTCGCCAACAACAGTGATATGGGTCAAGGGTTGATACAGTGCTTCGATAAACTGATCAGGCTGTACGATTAATGCGCCACCGCTGGCAATGCCAATACCCGGCAGGCAACCGCCGGTTAGGGCGACCATTTGTCTGAGACTATTCCAGTTGCCTTTTTCATCATGGGCACCAAAGATGGCGTCGACAAAACCTAGGGTGGCAAAGAGATCGTTGTTAAGCAGCCTGTCTTTGTCAAAGCCGCCTAATTTGCCCAGATGTATCGCCCCGGCAGAGATGCCAATTAATACCGCACCTCGGGTCCTAGCGTGGCTGAGTATGGCGTCGAGTTTTTGCAGGGTTTGCCAACCCTGCCAGACATCGCCACCCGAGAGTAAAATAATGTCAGCACTTTGGATAAAATCTAGCGCTGAGTTACTGAGTGTGGACGTGATGTGTTTGCATTGACTGATGCCGATTTTTTCCATTGCCAGGGTAAAGATATCAAAAAACTCAGCGACATCGCCATTGGCTGCACCAATATAGGCCGCCGTTAATGGTTGGCCGACACCAAATTGCTCTCTCACACGGTTAAGAAAGGGGGTTTGGTCCTGGTTAAAAAATAACGGCTGACTGTCGGCCAGCAGATACATCGGTTTGGTGTTATTCGTCAGTGTGGTTTCTTTCATTGGTTCTGCTTAGCAGCGTATTTACCAATAAGGATAGGCCATTATGATGTCATTGTTAAAAAACTAACAAAAATAGAGAGTTTTTTGTCACAGTTTTTTTTACGTTCTTCTATACTATCCTAAGAAACAACAATTTTACCCCATTTATGACTAAGCGATTACTAAACAATTTAGTAACAAGGAGAGCGATCAATGAGAACAGGTGCAGTAATTACAAAAATTTCGTTGGTATTTATTTTACCGTTATTAATTCAATCCATTTCTGCCCCAGCAATGGCCAAACCGAAAAAAGATGGTGAGTGGCGTGTCTCGCCCCGAAAAGCCAAAATTAAAAACCCTATTACCGCCGACCAAGCTTCAGTTGAGCAAGGCAAAGTATTATTTCAACGTGAATGCGAAAATTGCCACGGTAAAAGCGGCAAGGGTGATGGCCCAGAAGCCGGAGACTTGGATAAAAAAGTCAAAGATTTTTCTAGCCCAGGTATGTGGGAACAAAGTGATGGTGCCATTTACTATAAAATAAAAATGGGTCGACGCCCTATGCCAAGCTTTAAAAAGATGCTGAGCAAAGAGGAAATTTGGCATGTTACCAACTATATTCGCAAGACTTTTGACAGCGCTGCGAAATAACGTCATCGGTTACCTCATCTGATAGTTAATTGTGCGCAGGGCGTCGCTGGGCGCACGTTTATCGATGAACATCTACTAAAAAAAATAAGGGACCGAAATGTTGAAAACTTTAAAAAGTTGGCAAATACTGTTGCTAACTCTGGCCTTTGCCGTACTCGGAGGTTTAATTGGCTCCGGTTTGCTGGCTTATGAACGTCAGCCTGCCAGCACCCCTACCATGCGGGGGTTTTATCTGGCTCAAGAGATGGGCTGTTTTGCTTGCCATGGCCCCAGCGGTATTTCTGGCGTGTCTAATTATGGCGCGTTATGGCAAGAAACCCCACCTTTCAAGGCTGGGGGATCAATCATGTCATTTATCCAATCAAAACAAGAAATTCGTGAGTGGATTTTATACGGTTTGCCTCGCCGTTTGTGGCCTGAGGACCAAAAGCCCGTCTTTTCTCAACATAAACCCGTCAATACTCAAGCCAGTGGTCAAAAGGCCAATTGGGAGCATCAGCAGGGGGTTGGTGGGTTAATTAAAATGCCCGCCTTTGAAGATGTATTGGTACCCCAACAAGTGGATGATTTGGTCGCTTATGTCTCCAGCATTGCCGAACTTGAACGCCCCGTGGATGAACAAGCGAAAAAAGGCTATAAGGTGGCATCAAGACTGGGCTGTTTTGGTTGTCATGGTGCCAATGGCCTAGGCGGCATGTCTAATCCGGGCAGCTTTAAAGGATACATCCCGCCCTGGGATGGTGGTGATTTTGCCGCTTTGGTGCAAAACGAAGATGAGTTAAAACAGTGGATCCTCGAAGGTAAAATAGACCGTTTCGAGCAAAACCCATTGGCTGCCTATTTTACCAATGGTCAAATTATTCAAATGCCAGCCTTTGCTTCAGTACTCAAACCCGGTGAATTAGAAGCACTGATGAGTTATATCTATTGGCTTCGTGATGAGAACAGGCAGTTAGACAGATATTGGGTCGATGAAGAAGTGCCTGAGTTTGGTGGCGTGGTGACACGGGGTGAGTGGTTGTTCCATCGCTCTGGTTGTGCCGCTTGTCATGGTCCGGCAGGTATTGGTGGTGTGCCCAATGCCAATGCTTCTGGTGGTTTTGTGCCTGGACTCGATGATACGGCTGAAAAAATGGAGCTGTTTGAACCGCAAGATGTTAAAGCGGTCACTGCGTTGTTTGATCGGGGGCTTTCTTTAGATGACGAATCGATTGAAACCGATGTTGAGGAATTTGACATGGTGGTGGAACAATATCAATCGATAAGAGATTTTATTCTCAAAGGTGGCGCACCGGGTAAAGCGCGCGACAGTAAGGGAGAACCTGCGATGTTAATGCCCGCCTGGCAGTATCGTCTGTATGCCGATGGCTCACCGCCTGCAAAAGCAGATATAGATGCGATTATTGCCTACTTACTGAGTTTGCAGCAGTTTGATGAGGACGAAGATGAATAAGCATGAGAAAAATGAAACAGCAGTACAGGAAGATAACCTTGAAGCCCAGGGTGTTTTAGATGCGGGACCTGATCATAATCTCAAAGAGGAATTAAGCTTGCGCCAAAATGCCAGCTTGTCAGCACAGAAAAAAGCGGGGCATCGGCGTAACATTATTCTGATCCGACCAAAATATCAAAATAAGGTCGGGTTGTTTACCGGCTTGATGGCGGTGTTAGGCACCCTAATTGGCGTGGGCAGTTTATTGCTGCTGCCACTGCTGGTTGGGGCGTTCTCGCAAACCCGTACATATATTCCCACCAAAATTCTCGATACCTTGATGTTGTCCTTTCCGTGGTTAATTCTCTGCGTGGGGGTGATTTTCGCCTTTGCCGTTTTTACCGGGGTATATTACAGCCATCGAGTGGCGGGTCCGTTATTTAAAATTGAAAGCATTTTACAGCAACGTCTGGCGGGAAAAGCGGTGGGGATGATTCACTTGCGTCCGGGTGATCAACTCAATGATTTGGCCAAATTGCTCAATGATATCATTCAGGCGGATGTACGTATTGAGGGGGGCGCTCAAGACGTCGAACAAGTACTTGATGAAGTATTAAAGGACATTAGCAAACCCAATGAAAGAGGCACCATTGAGATGAGTCCAGCGCAATTTATGCTGTTATCAGACAGTCACCGCCATCTTAAAGAAGCGCTGCATCGTCAGCCGATTAATGTTAAGGAAGGATCTGAGGAATGAAACTAAGCCAGCTAAGCCTACTAAGCCTACTAAGCCTTATAAAGGGAGCCGTATTATCGGCGGTGTTATTATTCGGTAGTAACGTGTTGGCCCAAGCGGCTGATAAAGCTGCCACCGACACCAAAGCCGCTACCGATAAGCTTGGCGATGAAGCCCACAAAAGTTTGTATAAAGAAAATGAGTTTCCATCGGCCCAAGAATGCGGCGCGTGTCATTTCAATCATTATCGCGAGTGGTCGGTATCACGCCATGCCTATGCTCAAATCAGCCCGACGTTTTTGGCCTACCAAGCCACCTTGGTGAATCTGACCAATGGTTCTTTGGGCGATTTTTGCCAGCGTTGCCATTCACAAGTGGGCATGACCAACGGCGAAGATATTTTAACCAGCAACGATAACCGTGGTGATGTGGCTAAAGAAGGCATCACCTGTATTGCCTGTCACCGGGTCGCTAAAGCTTATGGCAAAATTACCGGGCGTTTTCCGTTAGAACCTGGCGATATCAAGCAACCCATTTATGGCCCTCGGGTGGGGGATGAACTAGAGCGGGTGCTGGCGCTGCAAAAAGGCAAAAAACTTAATACCCATCAAGAAGCTCGTCATTTAGATCAGATGTCACAACCGGGATTTTGTGGCCGTTGCCATGATGTTAGGTTGGTCAATGGTTTTAGACTCGAAGATGCCTTTAGTGAATATAAACAGACCGCAGCGGCGAAAAAAGGCGAAACCTGCCAAGATTGCCATATGGGGCCAATCCCTGGCAAACCATCACAATATCCAGATATGCCCGCGGCGGTGGTCCGTGGCAAAGCCACCCGCCCTGCCAGACACACCAATCATATGTTTGTCGGCCCAGATACTTCTATTGTCCATCCCGGTATTTTCCCCATTGATTCAGAAACCCGTGAGTATGCCACTCAACAGGAATGGTTGAGTTTTGACTATAAAGCGGGGTGGGGCACCGATGAGTTTGAAGAGACTGAACCGGATGAATCGCAGTTTCCGGGGATTTGGGCTGACGTTGATGAGCGATATGCCGCCAGAGAAATTGTTGAGCGTCAATTGGCGTTGCGTCAGGAATCCCATGAGCGTGGCACCACTTTATTGAAAAATGGCTATGGCCTTGGCGAGATAGAAATTGTCGAGACCAAGCCGAATTTGGCGTTTAAGGTTAAAGTGAAAAACCTCACCGATGCCCATAGTGTGCCGACCGGACTTATCGCCGAGCGTAATGTCTTTTTGCAAGTGAAGGTCACCGATGCTAAGGGCAAAGTGATTTTCCGTTCGGGTGATCTTGACCCTAACGGTGATGTTAGAGATGCCCATTCGAAGTATGTTCACAACGGTGATATGCCGCTGGATAAACAGCTGTTTAACCTCAGATCACCTTTTATGGTCCGTAACGCCCATGGTGGTGAACGCGAACAAATTCTACCTGCCAACTATTCGCTTGATCCGTTGATTTTTATGCGTCCGACCCCGGCACCGTCATTGTTGTTTGGTGGCTTGCGTGATATTCGTTTGCAAAAGCGCAATATCGAAGCCTCGGGGTTTCGTTGGGCCAATTATAATGTAGAACAAAAGCTGTTAACGGGTAAGGGACCTTATAAAATTAATATCAAACTGGTGACTGGTCAATTGCCGCCGCACCTTATTGATGTGATTTCGAAAGTTGGCTTTGAATATGGTCTGACTGCCAGAGATATCTCGGATGCCATGGTGGCGCAATATCGGGTTTTATGGGAGCGAGATATTGAAAGCAAATAATCGATTAACCCTCCCTTGTCTAAAGTTTGGTATCGCGAGTGGCCTAACAACTTGCTTGGTTACTTGCTCAGTGCTGGCTTTGACGGGTTGTGCTGTGCCTCAGGTGACTCGAACCGCGCAGACTATCCCGGTGATCCCCGAGGCTGAACAAGAGCAGCGCACTGTGGTTAAAGAAGGGGCCAGTGTACTGGAATTTTATTACCCCAACCGCAGTGTCGAAGAAGATAAAAATGACCCTAATCGCATTAGCGATGCCAAACTGGCGTATCCAGCCAAAACCCTGCCACGACTGCCCGTATTGTTTGAAAGCGGTGATGCTTTTTTGAATCACGGGCCGATTAAACCTGGCATTGAAACCCCGGCGGGACAAATGCTCCAGCCGAGTTTTTTGCTTTATGGCGATTTACGTACTGCGTTACAAAGTTTTGATGATGGCGTGCAAAGTCGTTCAGAGCAAACTAACCGAATTAATTTACATGGCAATGTGCATTTGTCAGGCACTGAGCGCATTGTATTTACGGTCAGGCCATTGGATAGCGCCACTGGCGAGTTTACCGGTTACAACTTTGGTTCAGACTCAGGCTCAGCCCGCAGTGGTAATGATGATGGTTGGCATGAGTCGGTCAATGGCACCATCACTCGATTGTTTTTCGAAGGTGAGTTTGGCGAAATCTTCCCCGGACTAGACCCGGCCGACAGCGGCACGTTGGACTGGGGCTTTTCGGTCGGTCGACAACCGGTGATGTTACAAGATGGTATTTTGCTTAATGATGAAATCGATTTGGTCGGGGTCACCCGTAACTCTTTAATCAACGGCATTATGCCCAATTTACGCATGACCGCGATTTATGGCTGGAACGAAGTCAATCGTAGCCATAATCGTCGTCAGGATAAATCAGCCCGTTTATTTGCTCTGCTCAGTGAAGCAGATACCAGTTGGGATAGCACCATCGCCTTGGATGTGATTTACGTTAACGATGATTATCAAACCGATGCTTGGTATCTTGGTGCCAGTTCTATTCAACGTATGGGCATGATCAATACCGCCTTCAGAGTGAATGCGTCAATGCCTGATGATGGTGAATCGGCGGCGGTGGATGGCGGGGTGATCTTATCGGCTGAATTTTCTCGCACCATGCACGGTAGTGACAACCTGATGTACTTAAATGCTTTTTGGAGTATCGACCACTTTACCCAAGCCGCGCGTAGTGCCGATGCCGGACCTGCGGTGGCTAACCTCGGATTGCTGTATAGTCCGGTGGGCATGGGCCGTTACAGTGTGCCACTGGGTGGTTCAATTGCCGATACTTTTGGCTCAACCTTTGGTTATCAGATGTATCTTGATGGCATTCGCAGCCAGTTGATTGTTGAAGTGGGCGCGCGCACCAGTACCAGTTCTGGCAGTGATGACCAAGATGCCTTTGGCGTGGCCGCACGTTATCAGCGTGCGATTGGTTTACGCCATCTATTACGTTTCGATGCTTTTGCCGCCTCGGTTGCAAACAACCGCACTTCTCATGGGTTAAGAGTTGAATGGAAGGTTAAATTTTAAAGTGTTGTTAATAAATCTGTTAACAAAAGATTGATTTATCACCAATCAATGCTATAGTGAGCCTCCGACGTAAACAACTGTAACAGTACAGTGCGACTAGAGAGAGGTAAAACTATGACAATAAAATCAATCTTTATCGCTTTGTCGACAGCCCTGCTGTGTTTAACGGCCATAACAACCGCCTATGCTGCTGATGTTGCCGAAGATTTCAAAGTCGTTGATTTAACCACCTTGGATATTAAAGTCAGTGAGTCATCAGACGTTGAACTGATTCAGGCCAACATCAAAGAACTTGAACCTATCACGCCAAAAGCATTTTTTAAAGCATCCCACTATTACGTATCTCCTAAAGATCCTATCACCCAATTATCTCATGGCCCTTTTGCGGCAGTTCAATCAGGCAGTTCAGAGACCTTTGATGCCATAGCCCTAGGTTGGATGGTTGGTTTTGATGAACCTGATAACGGTGCCGGTGGTTGGAATGTTGGCCTTGGTGTGGTAGTAAAATCTAACTATCAACCTATTGATACCAGCGATTTTAACCGCCAATCCGAAGGCGGCGTTGGTCTGGTATTAATGAGTTCTTTCTCCTTTTAGGATCTACATTAAATAACTTCCGAAAGTACGCCGTAGGGCGCGCAATGCGCAGCTTGTGTGAAAGGTCTCATTCACAGTAGGATGCGGTAGAGCCTAAGGCGAAACCCATCAGAATTTGACGATAAACCGCAATAGTGTGCTGCTATCGTAAACAAATGATGGGTTTCGCTGCGCTCTACGCCATCCTACGACAGTGTCCTCTGTGATGTTGTAGTAGTTGCAAAGAACGAAGCCAGCTATACTGCCCCAATGAATACCAAACCCCTAACCCCCAATCACTACGCTGCGGCATTCGCCGAGCTTGATCACTTACTGATCACCTTCCAAGCCATTTGGCGACCCAGCCCTTTTACCGAGGATAACCTCGACTGGCAACTCAACTTCCCCGAACTCCATCAAGCACTATTGGTTTTGTCAGATCAGCAATTGGCTGAGTTTGAAGATGAGTCGATATTATTGCGCTGGATGGCGGATTATATAACACCACTGGCCAGTTGTTCAGCGTGGCAAATCGTCCCCTTTGACGGCGAATTGATTGATATGCCTCGTTTTGCCGATGTCGGAATGCCAGGACGCAAGAAGCAACAAATTATCGGTTTCAGTGCGGCGGTGGCACATCAGCATCAAGGTTTAGTGCCTGTGCCCAAAAAAGATAAGGTCGTCGACTGGTGTTCTGGTAAAGGTTTTTTGGCCAGACAGTTGCATTTTGTCACCGGGCAACCGCTCACCTGCCTTGAATACGACAAAACCTTGTGTCAGGCGGGCGAGCAATTTGCTGCCAGCCATGGTGACGATATTCACTTTATTGAACAAGATGTATTGGCCGATATCGACCCACAAGTCATTAACGGTGCCTCTTTACATACTGCCTTACATGCTTGCGGCGATTTGCATGTGAGGATGCTGCAAACCGCTGCTAAGGCCCATTCGCCTCATATTGCATTGTCACCTTGCTGTTATCATTTAACTCGCCATTCACAGTATCACAAGCTTTCTGCTGAGGCTGAGCGTTCAACGTTACAATTGAGTAAAGCCGATTTGCGTTTGGCGGTGTTGCAAACCGTGACCGCTGGTGCGAGGGTGAAACGCTTGCGTGAACAAGAACTTATCTGGCGTATCGGTTATGATTTATTGTGCCGTGAGGTTACCGGGGTAGAGCAGTATCAGCCAACGCCTTCGGTGAATAAAAAGTGGCTGTCGGGTTTGTTTGTTGATTATTGTCGTTTTATGGCGGCACAACAGCAACTGGTATTGCCGCAGGCTTTTGATGATGGGCCGCTGTTAGAAGGGCGGTTGGAGGCTTTGTTAGATAAGGCTGTCATAAAAGTTCAGGGGATTAAACGCTTAGAGAAGGCGCGGTTGGCTTTTCGCAAGGCGCTCGAATATTGGCTAATTTTAGATAGGGCGTTATATTTGCAGCAACAGGGTTATGCGGTGGATGTATGTTTGTTTTGTGAAACGGCGGTGTCGCCTCGTAATGCTTTGATTCAAGGCGTTTTGTTGTAGGATGAGGAGATTCGACATATCGAACCACCTCATCTTGTAAAACCTAATTCCGATTAGATCCAGAAAATACCGAGCTAAATACAAAATCCCGGTCAGCAACATTGATATGGCAACCAGCGCACTGTGTGGTGATGGCAGGATCGCTGCCTTTACCACGTAACATGGTTTTACCGTCAGTGGTAAACTGCATATATTCCCAGTTACCATTGGTTGGATCATAGCCTTTTTTGTGCTTTTTCATGATCACTAAAAACGTCGGGTCGCCCGGTTTGCCTTGGTGTGAAGTGAAACCTTCTTTGGCTATCATAGTGCCCACAGGATAACTTTTGAATTTGCTGACCACTTCGCCATCGTCATCTTCTTCTTCCTCGTCTTCGTCATAGTCGTCTT
>JBLGCB010000080.1:0-20356 GCA_047617105.1 Phenylobacterium sp.
TCTTGGCTGCTATGATTTTGCTGCGCAAAGGAAAAGCGCGAAAAGAATGATGGGTTTATCTTCAAACTTGAATGAAACGACGTAGGGTGGTCACGGTTTTTGTGCCCACGCGTAACCTCTTCGTTTATCGACTTGCCTTGCTTTTTTTGCCCACGCGTGACCTCTTCGTTTATGGACTGGCCCTGCTACGGGCTGGCTTCAACGTTTATACCATTATACCATTATGCGGTTTGGGTTTTCTTGGGTTGGCCGTTGACGGGAAAATAACGCGTGGGCACAAAAGGCGTGACCACCCTACGTTAACGCCTTCGTTTGATGGTAACGTTGGGTTTGGATTTTAATTGGGTTGGCCGTTGGCGGGAAGATAACGCGTGGGCAAAAAAAGCGTGCCCACCCTACGTTAACGCCTTCGTTCGATTGTAACGTTGGGTGTTACGCCATTACACGGTTTGATTGTAAGGTTAAACGGCCAAACTACCAATGTAATCATTCAAGGTGTTTTTTAACATTTTGAGCATATCAATATCTTGCATACACTTGGCAGTGCCAGTTATGCCCTGGAGGCTGCTGATGATAAAAATTGCGGTGGCTTTGGCGTTGATGTCTTGTCTTACCTGACCGCTTTGTTGACCCAATGTCAGGGCGTCGGTGATAGCCTCACTCCACTGTTTGTAGATTGACTTAAGCCGTTTTTGAAAGCCGTCATCAAGGCCACCCATTTCTTGGGACAAGTTGTTTAGCGGGCAACCTAATTGCATTTGCGCCGGTGTCATGTTGTCACACGCTTGGTTCAATATCTGTTGGATGGTTTGTAGCGGGCTTTCGGCGTTTCTTAGCGGGTCTATCCATCGCTCTTGCATTTCTTTGACTAACAGTTCATCCACGACGGCATAACCAAGGGTCTGCTTGTTAGGAAAGTGGTGGTATAACGCACCTTTAGCCAACTCTGTGACCGATAAGATTTGATCAATGCGCATCCCCTGGTATCCATTGCGATACATCAAATCAAAGGTCGCCGCTAAAATACGTCCCCTAGTGAGTTCTGCGTTACGTACTGCGGGCACTTTGTTCATTGGATTCACCTTTAAATATTATTCCCTATTAACTGAAATTTAAGTTAAACATTATAACAAACTTAACCGTTGCCAACGCATTGTTTTCCACCCTACGTCGGCATTTGCCTAAGTGCGGATTAATCCGTCGCTGGCTCGGCATTCGTCTCTTTTCTAATGTTTTTTCCTTCGAGTTTAATTAATAACGGCGGTAATAATAAGAAATCAACGGCCAAAGCTACGGCAATGGTGATGGCGGTTAACACGCCCATATCCGAATTCATTCGGAAGCTGGACAGCGCCAATACGGCAAACCCGGCCACCAATACCGTGGTGGTGACGATGAGTGCGCTGCCAACAGTAGAGAAGGCATATTCGATGGCTTCTATTGGGGTGGCTTGTTTCTCTCGTCTGGCCCGCATGTATTTACTTAAAAAATGCACCGTATCATCGACCACAATACCCAGTGTCATACCAGCAACAATGGAGACCGACATACCGATTTGGCCAGACATCAGCCCCCATAGGCCAAAGGCGATACCTGCGGGTATCAGGTTGGGGATCAGGCTGATGATGCCCATACGGGGTGAGCGTAAGGCAAAAATCAGAATGAATGAGATGAGTATTAAGGCCATCACCGCACCACCGACCAGACTTTTGGCGTTGCGCTCGCCAATATGGGCAAACATCAATGCGGTGCTGGCGACATCATATTGATAATTGGTGGCATTGGTGTCTAACCATTGATTGAGGGTTTTTTCTAGTATCAGCATGTCTTTGGTGGCCAACTGGCGCAAAGAGAAGGTGACTCGAGTGGATGATTTGCGAATATCAATTTGATTGTTTAAATCCAGTCCGAAAGGCAATGACATTTCATATAACAACAAGTATTGCGCCGCGAGATCTTTTTGATCTGGCAAGCGATACCAAGCAGGGTCATCATTGTGCATGTTCATATTGAGGCGTGTCATGATGTCAGTCAAACTGGTGGTGTGAACAATCACAGGTTGTTGTTTGGCAAATTCGATAAACTCTGCCAGTTTGGCTAAAAATGCCGGATCAGTAATGCCATTTTCTTCGCCGCTTTTTAATGAGTATTCGATGGTGTAGGGGCTGACCAAGTATTTGGCAGCGTGATCGGTGTCGACTCTAAATGCCAGACTGGTATCAAAGTACTTGATATACTCGTCGTTAAGTTCATTTCTTGGCACAAAACTGATGGCCAATGCACTGATTAAAATCATGCCCCACAATAACGGGGTGTGGTTTTTAATCACAAACTGACCGATTTTGCTCATGCCGTTGGATTGTTGATTATTGATTCTTTTTACCCTGATAGGCAAGATGACCGCAAGTGCTGGTAATATGGTCACGCTAAGGATAAAGGCGGCTGCAACACCGACGGCCACGATATTGCCAAGATGAACCAGTGGTGGTACATCTGAGAAGTTCATGGTTAAAAAACCAATGATGGTGGTGACTGAAGTAATAAATATCGGTTGTATATTGATGCGTAGGCTTTCAACCATCGCCTCTTGTTTGGCCAACCCTTTACGCATACTGGCCAAATAGGTCACCAAAATATGAACTGCATCAGCAACCGCCATGGTCAGAATAATGGTCGGGGCCGAGGCGGTAGGTGCTGTTAGTTTGAAACCTGACCAGCCAAATATACCCATGCCCACCATAATTGACATAAAGATAACCACTACTGATACCACAGTGGCGCTAAAGCTGCGCAGTAAAATGCCAAGAATAACGATCACCACTAAAAACATCAGTGGTACTAGACTCGACATATCATTTTCAGCACTTTCACCAAAGGCATTATTGAGCATGATAATACCGGTCAGGCCAACGGTTAGGTTGCTATCTCGGGCTTCGAGTTGGCGGGCTAGGTCTCGTACATAAGCGACCACCTCAGGCACTTCTGACAGTGATTTGCCGGGTAATCGAATGGTAATGTTAACCCCTGTTACGGATGCCTCGGTATTGATTAGGCGTTTGACCAGCAAAGGTTCGGTGGTGGCAATGGTTTTTAATTTAGTCAAATCGGCAGCACTGAGTTGTTCGGGTTCATTGACCAAGTCGGCGACCTCTAGGTCATCTTCAAAAGCGCTGGTGTGTTGGTAATTGGTGATGGAATCAACTCTGGTAGAAAAAGGCACCTGCCAAGATTGTTCGGTCAGCCATTGAATTTCTTTGAGGGTTTTGCTGTTGAACAGTACACCGTCTTTTGGCGTGATGACCATTAAGACATTGTCTGATTTATCATAAGTGCTTTGCAGGGCTTCAAAAGCTTGCAGTTGCGGGTTTTTTTCGGCAAAAAATGCACGATAATCGGTGGTGAAAGCGAGGTTTTTACCACCACTAGCAGCAAGCCCCACCCATAGTAGCGTCATAAAGACAATAACCCAGCGCCAGCGGATCACCGCCTGTGCATAATTTGTAACCATGAAACTTTCTCCCTTGATGATTGGTTTATCTAGGTTCATTTAATAACAAACCAACTGGTCTGTCAAACTGTTTGTTGATGCTGACGCATTGTATCACTGTTATCCAATAAGATAATTTTGTACAATTGCGCCGTTGATAAGAGATGGCCCAAAGCAGGTAGAGGTTTTTTTTGATTGCTAATAACTTAAATAACTCAAGTAACCCAAGTAACGGCAGCAGCAGCAAAATCGAATTGCATGTGGATGTTGAGGCATCAACCAAGGCGGTTGATCTTTTGGCGGCCAATTGTTCGCTGTCCAAGCAGAGGCTTAAGCAGGTCATGAGCAAAGGCGCGGTGTGGTTAACCCATGAGGGTAAGACCTCGCGTTTACGTCGCGCGACTAAGGTGTTACAGCCAGCTGAGACAGTGCATTTGTATTATGATGTTGATGTGCTCGATGCTGTACCACCAACGCCGTTATTAATGGATGATAGAACGGGTTATAGCGTATGGCATAAACCGGGGGGATTATTGTCTCAGGGTTCGAAGTGGGGCGATCACTGCACCATTACCCGTTGGGCTGAACAAAACCTGACACCGCAACGTAATAGCTTTATTATCCATCGACTCGACCGGGCAGCAACGGGGTTGATTTTGGTGGGACACAGCAAAAAAGTCACCGCCCAATTATGTGATTTATTTCAACAGCGTCAATTAGATAAGCGTTATTTGGTGATAGTGCATGGTGAGTTTGCGCCGCAAACGACGCTGGATACACCAGTTGATGGCAAAGCGGCTATCAGTCATGGGAAATTACGCCAGTATGACCCGGCACAAAACCGTTCTTTGGTCGAAGTAAAGATTGAGACTGGCCGTAAACATCAAATTCGCGTTCATATGGCAGGGGCAGGTCATCCGGTGGTGGGTGACAGATTACATGGACTGGGCAATGAAAAAGAAGACTTACAACTGACGGCCTATCAATTGTCTTTTTGTTGTCCGGTGACAAAGCAGCCAGTGAAGTTTGAATTGCCTGAGTCGTTGTGGCCTAAGTTGAGTTGAAAAGTAACACCGCAACAATCCTACGGCGAGACTTCTGTGCCAGCCTCGTAATCTCGTCGTAACAAAGAAAACAGCTTTAAATCATGATAACGACCTTTCCAGTAGCCATAATCCCGCATTACCCCTTCAAGTTTAAAGCCTAATTTGGCCAACAGGCCCTCAGAGCCAGTATTGCCGAGCATGGTATTGGCTTCAATTCGATTGACAAAATGGGGGCTGTCATCTGAAAAAGCAAAAGCCATCATCGCATTCACCGCTTCGGTGGCAAACCCCTTACCCCACGATGACTGGGCAAACTCGTAGCTGATCACCGCGATATGATTGCTTGGTTCGAAGCGGTTGATACCACAGCCACCAATTAACTGGCCGCTGGTCTTTTCTCGAACTGCCCAACGTCGCGACTCGTTGGCTTGATTGCGTTGGCGGTCTTTGTTGATCAATTCAATGGCTTCTTCTTCACACCTAAATACCTCAAAATCATAAAATTCGGTGACATCTGGATCTGAAAACATCGAAAAAATAGCGCTTGAATCGGTTAAAACCACTTCATCTAATAATAATCTGCTGGTTTCAAGCACTGGAAAGTTGGACATGATTTTATCCTGATAAAATAAACGCTTAAGTTATTATGACCAGATAAAAATCAAATTGCCAGCAAGGTTTTTAAGCCAATTTTTTGAGCTTTTGCCAAAAGATTGATTTTTTATTGTAAACCGTGTCAACCAAATAAAATCCGCAGCGTTTTAATCATGGACAACGAACATAAGCCAAAGATCGTCAGAGCGAGTGCCAACCTCGACTAGAACGAACAAACACTCGCCAGTTTCAGCAAGAGCTGGCAGAAACAGACAACTACATGCATACGGAGTTTGATATGACTAAAAAGATAAAGGTAATAAAGCGGTACTTTATTGTTAATCTGCTATTATTGATGAGTGCGTTTACTCTGACGACACAAGCACAACTAATGATTGAATCTGTTGATGACGGCACTGTTGCCGACAGACGTGGACCTGGTGGTCCTGGTCCTGGCCCAGGAGGTCCCGGCCCTGGCCCTGGCCCTGGTGGTCCCGGTCCTGGTCCTGGTGGTCCTGGTCCTGGCGGTCCCGGCCCTGGCCCTGGTGGTCCTGGCCCTGGTCCTGGTGGCCCCGGTCCTGGCCCTGGTGGCCCGAATGAGACTTTAGCGGAGCTAGTAGAGCGACTCGAATTGCGACCTGCATCCGCTGAAGGTTTAGATTTACCGAGTGTTAATGATCCAAAAGTACTGCTGGGTAAGCAATTGTTTTTCACCAAGAACCTTGGTGGTGAGCAAAGCGCAGCATGTGCCAGCTGTCATCATCCGGTATTAGGTGGTGGTGACGATATGTCTTTGTCTGTTGGGGTGAATGCGGTGAACGCACAAGACCAAGATAGTCATGGCTTGCTGGGCATCGGCCGGTTTAATGGCAATAGTGATCAGCCTAGTGTGCCACGTAATGCACCTACCATCTTTAATACAGGTTTAAACAATCGGGCGATGTTCTGGGATAGTCGGGTTGAGTTTAATCGAAATGGCGATATTGTGACCCCTGATTCACCGCTTAACGAAGACGGACGACGATTGCCTGACCAGAACTTCCCTGCTGGCACCACTTTGGCTGCTGCCCAGGCGAGATTCCCGGTCACCTCTGGTGATGAAATGCGCGGCCAGTTTGTCGCCTCAAGTGATAATGAACAATTACGCGCTGAGTTGGCGTCACGTTTTGATAATTCTGATAGCAACTTCTCTAGCACTTGGCCTGATGCCTTTGAACTGGCCTATGGCGATTCTGATGTGAGCTTTAACCGTATCGCTGATGCGATGGGTGAATATGAGCGTTCAATGGTGTTTATCAACAACCCGTGGAAAGATTATCTTGAAGGGGATGAAGATGCTATAACGGATCAGCAAAAAGCTGGTGCGATGTTATTCTTTACCCCGAGAAATAATGGTGGTGCAGGTTGTGCGGGTTGTCATAGAGGGCCAGATTTCTCAAGCCCAAGACATCATCTCGTCGCATTTCCACAGATGGGCCCTGGTAAAGGCAATGACAGCGATACCGCCACCAGCGGCGATTTTGGTCGCGAAAACATCACTGGTAACGAAGATGATCGTTTTCACTTCCGTCCGCCTAGCCTGTTAAACGTGGCCGCAACAGCCCCTTATGGACATACTGGTGCCTATCAAACGTTGGAACAAGTGGTGGCGCATTACAATAACCCACGTCGTGCAATCAACAACTTGTTTGCCGCCGATGATGGTGTGCCTTTCTCTGATGGCGACGATGCACCGTTTTGTCGCTTGCCACAAGTGGCGGCTTTAGCGAGCAAAAATGATCAGTCGTGTGAAAGTCTATACCCTGATGCTTATGCTAACTCTATCGCGGTAGCCTCGCATCTAGAGCAAGCCAACCGACGTAACAGTGGCGTTGATGCCAGCTCACCTTTACGTGGCCGAAGTAATCTGTCACGTCAAGAAGTCGGCGAAGTGGCTGCGTTCTTAAGAGCATTAACAGACCCATGTGTTGAAAGTCGTGAGTGTTTAACGCCATGGATTATTGATGGTAATGATGCACCAGGCTTCCCAGATGACCAGCCATTAATCGGTCATGATGCACAGGAGGCGTCTCTTTAAGTAAACTCAATAACCTCGATGAAATAAGCAAGTGTGATAGCCTGCTTAACGGTAATAGACTGCCGTTAAGCAGGCTTTTTTGTTCTTACACTGATATTGCATAAATACTGTACTAAACTCATTAAATAGCAAAATATTTCGCCTTACGGTTTAAATCGAGGTTGAGATTAATACCTTTTTTCACAGTCCGTTCAGTATAACATGTCATATAGCTCGCTAAGTGGTACTTAAAATATGGTGTATAGATTACTAATCCTTATGTTCTTGGTGGTTTATGCCTTCATGCCTTGTCATTCTTTCGCTGACAATAAAACTAAAACTCCCAGAGTGCCAATCACGGTAGAAACCGACATTTATCACTATGCGATGGATGTTTTAAAAGGTCGAGAAGCGATTGATGTTGATGATTTTTCAGGCCCTATGGTACGTAGAGATATCGTCGATTTTATTTTAGTGCAAAAAGCCATTGCATTGGGCGGATTTGACATTCACTTTACCTTTAATCACGGTAACTATGATGCTAGAAATCCGAAGTTACTGGCCAAAGGTTTGTTGCTGGTCAGCTTTGATTCTATTTGGTTATCACGCGCCGAGCAGATGAAGGAGGATGTTTATATTTCACAACCGATAGTACGCAAAGGAGAATATTGGGCGGGGGTTTATACTTCACCGGATAATAGTAGTGCTTTGGCGATAAAAACGTTGGATGACTTGCGTCGCCATAGTGTCATTTCATCCAGAGCATGGAAAACAGATTGGGCGACCTTGCTGGCCATTAATCCTCGTCAATTGGTGAATGAAAGTGATTGGTTGTCGATGACCAAAATGGTCTCTAGAAGTTGGGTTGATGTGATGCTGATCCCCTTCACCAAAGAGACACCTTTTCAATATCAAGGTAATGGTTACAAAGTGGTGGCGATCCCGGGGGTGAAAGTGATGTTGGACGATAGCCGTCATTATCTGGTTTCTCGAAAACACCCGTTGGGGGCACAAACGTTTGCGGCATTGCAACGAGGACTGGCCATTTTACGCAAACAAGGGGCGATTGTTAAAGCTTATCAGCAATGTGGTTTTTTGAACGAAGAGGTGAGTGATTGGGTGATTCTTAATGGGCTAAAAGGCAAGTAAAGGATGAGCACATGATATAATTGAACTATCCTTTAAGGGTTGTTTATACGCATATTGAGTTTTTGTAGGAGGCAATGATGATTCAGGCTAATGTTTTTAAAACCAATAAGGGTCAGACGGTGGTGCTGCCAAAAACAGTCGCTTTTCCTGATGATGTTAAAAAGGTTGATATTATTGTGCAGGGGCGGGCCAGACTCATTGTACCAACAGGAGAAAGTTGGGATAGTTGGTTTGATGAAGGTGTCACTGATGATTCTATTATTGAACGTGAGCAGCCCGAGGATCAAGAGCGAGAACCCTTTTAACAAAAAATGCCAACCTCAATAGAGGTTGGCATTTGTATTTCCAATCTTCAATTTTTTAAAAACTTCAATAAAGCGCTCCAGCGTCGCGTAGCAGCTGAAGCGATTTATGCTTGAGGCGATTTATCGCTAAAATTGCACTGACCAACCATTCAGCTGACCAACATCCTTCTTAATATTATCACTAACAAACAAGGTCCACGTCCCCGCAGCATCGCCGCTGATGGCACCGGTATAAGTGGCATTAAGATTTTCAGCACTGTCGCTGCGATCTTTTACTTTTAACACATACTGGCTACCATCTGGCGCTTGCAGAACCAAACTGATGTCACCACGATAAGTGTGGCTGATATCAACCGTGATGTCGACAGTACCCGCAGCACCTGTGCGGTCTGAGACGATATCACTGGTGATGGTATCCCGGTCAGGGATGGCAATGGTGGTGGTATTCTCAAAGAACGAGCCGCCAGTGCTAACATCGGCAACGTTGACCATAACACTGCTATTGGCGGTGGCGCCTTCGTTATCAGTCACGGTTAATACCACAGTATAGCCACCATCAGCGGCAAAAGTGTGGCTTGGGTTATTACCCGTGGCAGTTGCGCTGTCACCGAAGTTCCAGTCATAACTTACAATAGAACCATCACTGTCAGCACTGCTGCTGGCATCGAAAGTACAAGACAGGGCGGTACAGTTTTGGCTAAATGCCGCCACTGGTGCCTGATTGACTGGCGCACCGCTACCAAAAGTCTGACTGTTGTTAACGCTACCTGCGGTATGAGCCGCGGCACTTTGCCAGCTGAAATCACTGTACTGAGTACCAGAACCACTTAACTGAAGTGAATGACCTATTGGCGTCGAAGAGGTTTCAGACACTGGTACCGTGGTTGATGTGGTGCCATTGGCTGGGCCGTCTGTGGCGGTGATTGAACCTTCGTAGCTTAAGAACTGGACCACAGTGCCACTGTTATCGACCAAAGCGAAACCATCTGGCGCGCCATTTTGCAAACCGCTGATGGCGAAGTTTAATGTACCGTAACCACCTTGTTGATCAGCGATAGTGCCAGACAGATTCAGGGTGCTATAAACCGTGCCGCCGCTACCGTTGTAGGCTACTAGGCTCCAACCGCTTAAATCAGTACCTGCCGCACCAGCAACTTCGATGGCTTCGTTGGCGTCTGTGCCATCGTTATCGTAATGAAACTCGTTGACCCAAGGTTGGCTGGTTAATGCTGCAACGCTGACCATCGTAGAACTGGTGTCCGTTGCGCCGCCATCATCAGTAATGGTTAATACCACGTTGTAATCACCATCAAGGTTATAAGCATGACTTGAGTTAACACCTGTGCCTGTGGTGCCATCGCCGAAGTCCCAGCTGTAATTGGTCACTGAACCGTCAGCATCTGTACTGGTGCTAGCGTCAAAGCTGCAAGATAGCGCATTACAGTTTTGGCTAAAGGCGGCGGTTGGTGCCTGATTGCTCGGTGCACCGTTAAATGTTTGACCATTGTTGGCACTGCCAAAAGTATTGGTTGCGGCGGCTGTCCAACTGAAATCGGCGTATTCGCTGCCCGAACCGCTCAGTTGTAAAGAGTAACCGACTGGGGTGTTGGTGGTTTCGCTGACACCCACATCTACAGACGTTTGACCAGACGCAGGACCGTTAGTGGCAGTTGTTACGCCTTCATAACTTAAGAACTGTACCACGGTGCCAGTGCTGTCAACTAGGGCGATACCATCTGGCGCGCCGTTTTGCAGACCTGTTGCGGTGAAGCTTAAGGTGCCCATGCCGCCTTGTTGGTCGGCAATGGTGCCTGAAAGATTGATGGTGCTGTAGGTGGTGCCGCCGTTACCGTTGTAGGCGACCAAAGACCAACCTGATAAGTTGCTGCCGGCAGTACCCGCGATTTCAACCGCTTCGCCTGAATCGGTGCTGGCGTTATCGTAATGGAATTCGTTGATCCACACCGTCACTGATGATGGCGGTGGTGGTTCAACGCCAACATCCGTAGTAGCAGAAGTTTCTGCGCTGGCTGCTGATTCATTGAACGAGGTATCTAACGCTTTTAAGGTGTAATAATAAGTGGTATCACTGCTCACGTTGGTATCAGAGTACGACGTGGTGGTGAGTGTGCCGTTGTTGATTTTGCTCAGTGCGCCACCGCTGGTGTTGCTACGATAAAGGTTATAACCCATCAGGTCGCTGTCGCTATTGGCCGACCAGCTTAGGGCAACGTTGCCGTCACCGCCTGTGGCGCTTAAACCCGCAGGTTCTACTGGTGGTGTGGTATCGCCACTGCCGCCGTTACAGATGTTTTCAAACACACAGCTGGCGTATTCAGGATGATCAACAAAGGGGTTTCGGTTACCCTGAAACAAATACACGGTATCATTGTGTTGTTGTTCAAAGCTATCTACTGGGTCTTCTTTATGCCATTGCAATAACACCGATCGCAAACCCATGTAAGCTACTGAGATATTAGACCCCTGGCTAGATGAGCCAATCAAGGTACGGTCATCGGTTAAAATCAAATCTGGCTCTGAGACGCCAGTGACCCCATGGGTGCCGCCTTCATAACGTACCGCCATATACATCATGGCGCGGGCAGTATCGCCTTTGCGACCGGACCAAGTTTGCCAGCTGCCGTTTTCATATTGACCTTCAGTCCAGTTAGAATCTCCAGCACCGGCACCGCGACCATTGTTAGATAGAGTGGTTTTTTCAGAGCAACCTGAGCCGCAATCATTGTAAGGTTTGTTGCTGCGACTGCTGTTGTAGCTGCTGTCGGAGATAAAAAGATGATGAGTATCGGTATAAGGGTAGTTAGTGCTGCCGTCGCTTGGGAAACCGTAAGACTTAGGCCAGGTGTGCTCTCTGTTATAAGAAGTATTGCCGCCGCCTTGTTTGGCATAGCTGGCATTTTTATAAATATCGATAACATTGTTGCTGTTATCTGGGTCTTCATCGGCTGATTCTAAAATATCCCAAGTATCGGTGGCACTTGAGGTATAAGGGAATCGGGTATGGTCATCAATAATTTCATGTAATGAGCTGTGTAATGCCGATTGGGTGGTGGTATTGGCATTGTCATAATAACCTGCTGGCACACCAGCATGGGCGATTGACGCATTCACTAAAAAAGCGCCTGATAAACCAGTTAAGGTAACACACCGTATCACACTGAACTGCTTTTTATAAAAGGATACTGTTTTCATCTGAAGTCTCTTCGATTGAGTTGTATTTCAGGATTCTGAGAATCAAAAACTGTGACGATTGCCCGTTATTTAATGACGCTCTTTATCGCTACTATTGTCCTTTGTTCTCACGCTTTTATTAATTAAAGCTTATGAAAACGTAATCAGAATATAGAAAATGAGTTACAAATTCATTACATTTTTGAGTTTTTTTTGTTCGCTTTTGATTTTTGTTTAAAAATTGGTGGTCTAGACAGGAATAGTCAAGTTTTTACACTGTAAATTATCGCGTTTATACGGGCTTACAACGCAAAATAATAAATAAAGGGTTAAAAACTGTCTAATTGGGCAGGTTTTATTTAAAAATGAATTTTTTAGCAGGTTAATGGAATGTTTCACCGTAAAACCGGTAGAGATAAGGTTGATAAAGGTACGTCGGTAAATAACAGAGTTAACCGAGTTGGTGAATTAATCATCAAATTCTCTATAGCGATTGAGGCAAAAAAAAGCGACCCGAGAAGGCCGCTTGCATAGATTGTTTTAACTATTGCCCGCAGTGTTTACAATTAAAAACTCTGACCATTATTCACCGCGCCCCGACTATGAGTCGCAGGAGATTGCCAGCTGAAATCACTATACTGACTACCCGAACCGGATAACTGTAACGAGTGACTAGAACTGGTTGATGAAGTTTCAGAAACCCCAACATTATCCGAAGTAGTGCCTGAGGCTGGTCCTGATGTCGCGGTGACGCTACCTTCATAGCTGAGGAATTGAACCACTACCCCTGCGCTATCCACTAGGGCGAAACCATCTGGTGCGCCATTTTGCATGCCACTTAACGAGAAGTTAAGGGTGCCAAAGCCATTTTGCTGGTTGGCGATGGTGCCAGACAGATTGATGGTTTTGTACACCGTGCCGTTAGAACCATTATAAGCGGCAATGCTCCAGCCACTGAGGTTGGTACCTGCTGCGCCTGCAATCTCAACCCCTTCGTTCTTGTCAGAACCACTGTTGTCATAATGGAATTCATTGACCCAAGGTTGGCTGGTCAGTGCTGTTACGGTGACCATGGTGCTGGCATTATCGCTGGCACTGGCGTTATCAGTCACCGTTAATACCACACTGTAATCACCTGCCAAGTTGTAACCATGACTTGGGTTAGCACCTGTGCCGCTGGTGCCGTCACCGAAATCCCAGCTATAACTGCTGATTGAACCATCACTATCGCTGCTGCTGGTGGCGTCAAAAGTACAAGTCAGGGCGGTGCAATTTGAGCCAAATGCCGCCGTGGGGGCTTGATTAACCGGGCCAGAACCTGAGAAAGTCTGACCATTGTTCAAGCTACCAAAGGTGCTGGTGGCCGCTGATTGCCAGCTGAAATCACTGTAACTGCTGCCTGAACCTGACAGTTGCAAAGAGTGACCTACTGAGGTTGAGGAGGTTTCGGATACGCCGATATTGGTTGAGGTTTCGCCCGAGGCAGCGCCGTCATTGGCGGTCATGGTGCCTTCATAACTCAAAAACTGCACCACGGTATTATTGCTGTCGATTAAAGCGATGCCGTCAGGTCCGCCGTTTTGCAACCCAGCAGCCGAGAAGCTGATGGTGCCTAAACCGCCTTGCTGACTGCTAATGGTGCCAGACAGGTTAATGGTTTTATAAGCACTGCCGCCGTTGCCATTGTAGGCGACAAGGCTGTAGCCCGATAAGTTGGTGCCCGCAGTGCCTGCAATTTCAACGGCTTCGCCGCTGTCGGTGCTGCTATTATCGTAATGGATTTCGTTGATCCACAGTGTGGCTGAACCCGTTGGCGGTGGTGCGCCTGCATCTGTGGTCGCGCTGCTTTCATTGCTGGCGGTCGATTCGTTGGCTGAGGTATCAACTGCTTTAACCGTGTAATAGTAAGTGGTACTGGCGCTAACACTGCTGTCGTTATAAGCTGTGGCAGTGACTGTGCTTGAGTTGATTTTACTGGCTGTGCCACCGCTGCTGGTGCTGCGGTAAACATTGTAACCCGCTAAGTCACTTTCACTATTGGCTGACCAGTTTAATGAAACGCTGGTGCCACCGGTGGCGCTTAAACCGCTTGGCGCAGCAGGTGCTGTGGTATCACCGCCACCGCCGCCGCAGATATTTTCAAATACACAGGTGGCGTATTCAGGGTGATCAACAAACGGATTTCGATTGCCCTGATATAAATAAACGGTGTCGTTATGGCGTTGTTCAAAAGCGTCCACCGGATCATCTTTGTGCCATTGCAATAGCACTGACCTAAGGCCCATATAAGCCACTGAGATATTTGAACCGGTGCTGGATGATCCGATGAGCGAGCGGTCATCGGTCAAAATTAAATCTGGCTCCGAATGACCTGTCACCCCATGAGTGCCGCCTTCATAACGTACGGCCATATACATCAGTGCGCGGGCGGTATCACCTTTGCGTCCTGACCAGGTTTGCCAGCTGCCATCTTCAAATGAACCTGCGGTCCAGTTAGATTGACCTGAGCCGCCGCGGCCATTGTTCACCAGCGTGGTTTTTTCTGAACAACCGGTGCAGTTGGCGTAAGGTTTATTGCTGCGACTGCTGTTGTAGCTGCTGTCGGCGATAAATAAGTGATGGGTGTCGGTGTAAGCGTAGTTACTTGAACCATCGGAAGGAAAGCCATACGATTTTGGCCAACTGTGTTCGCGGTTGTAAAAGCTATTGCCGCCGCCTTCTTTGCCATAACTGGCGTTTTTATAGATATCAATGACGTTATTGCTGTTGTCTGGGTCTTCATCGGCGGCTTCGAGAATATCCCAGGTATCGGTGGCGCTGGAGGTATAGGGAAATCGAGTGTGGTCATCGATGATTTGGTGCAATGAATTGTGTAAAGCACTTTGAGTGCTGGTATTGGCGCTGTCGTAATACCCCGAAGGTACTGCGGCGTTGGCGGTGTTTATGGTGTTTAAGGTGATCGTGCTTAAGCCTATTAGGGCGACATTCCGTATCATACTGTTGGGCTTCTTGTTGAAAGATACTGTTTTCATTTGAAGACTCTCTGATTTTGTTGCTAAATGTTTACGTTATAAAACGTATTTTTAATACATCATCACTTTATTGATTTAAAATTACGCTAGTGTTAAAAGCATAGGATCACTTCGTAACAATTCCACCAAATCAGCCACGCTTTTTTTCGAACAATCAATAAACTGGCAAATAAGACAGCTTTAAATGCTGTCAAAATGCACTATTTGCGTTGTTTTTAAAGGATTTTAGTACGTTATGTGATCTGATTGAAAAAAGTTGTCAATATAGACAGGATTTATGTAGTAAAGTTCTGTTCGTGGGAATTGTTAACGAAAATTAACCGTTTTTAGCGTAATACGCTTTTGGTGTAACTTAATTAAACGTGTGTAACCAAGCTGCTCAATTTGTGACAAGACGTTGATGGGTATGTTATCTTAACGCTTGTAGCAGGGTGTCTTTACGCACCACAAATGAATTTGGTTCTTAAAGAGTAGGTACACACTATTGCGTTTTATACATAACTCCCAACATTTGTTATTCATATTGTTGCTCCCCATACTGCTGATCAGCAGTTTTACTGCATTGGCACAGCCCAATATCCGTTTTACCCCCATCGCTCAACAACATGAAATGTCTCAGACCAGCGCCAATGCATTTTGGCAGGATAAACAAGGGTTTATGTGGATTGGCACCCAAGATGGCCTCAATCGTTATGATGGTTACGGTTTCAAAATATTCCGCCATGATGAGGATGACTCGACCTCTATTTCGTCCAACTGGATCAGAGTTTTGTATGAAGACCAATCAGGCGATTTATGGGTGGGCACCTATGATGGTCTTAATCGATTTGATAAAAAAACCGAACAGTTTACCCGTTTTATGTCTGATGACAGTTATATGGGCGCCAGTAGCCATATCAGCGGCAATATTATTAATGCCATCACAGAAGATCATCTTGGTATCGTGTGGATAGGCACGGGGTCAGGGCTAAACCGCTATGATCGCAATACCAATAGTTTTACTCATTATCGCCATAACCCGTTAAATCCGGGCAGTTTAAGCAATAACCAAGTGATGTCTATCAGTGAAGATAAACAAGGCCGCTTGTGGGTGGGGACTCGTGCGGGTGGCTTGAATCTATTTGACCGTCAAAAGCAAAACTTCAGTCGTTATTTAACTCAGTCACCGCAGCTCAATGCTGATCAGGTGATTAGCTTGCTGGCTGATGAAGACGGTAGCCTGTGGGTCGGTACTTTTGATCAGGGTTTGGTTCACCTTGATACTGAAACTGGTACGTTTAGCCATTACTTTTTAGATCTTAACAACACCGCCAGCCTAAGCCATAACCAAGTGATTTCTTTATTACAAGATAGCCAAGGCACATTGTGGGTGGGTACCGGGCAGGGACTAAACCGTTACCGGGTTCAAAGTGATGACTTTTTGCGCTTACAGCATGACCCTGCTGTGACTGACAGTTTGATGAGCGATCGGGTGTTGAGCCTCTACGAGGATAAAAAAAGTGTGCTTTGGGTGGGCATGGAAGTCGGCGTAAGCCTGTTTAACCATGGCGATGAAAGCTTTGGCCATTACCGCTCGAACCAGAAAAACGGCAACAATTTAAATAATAATACGGTTTGGTCGGTGATAAAAGATGATGCCGGCATATTGTGGATTGCGACTGATGATGGCTTGAATCGCTTTGATCGGACTCATAACCGCTTTACGCATTATAAAAACTTGCCAGGCATCAAGCACAATCGGGTGATGTCGGTTTATCAAAGTGGTTCAAGTAAAGAAAAAGGCGAACACTGGATAGGCACTTTTAGCGATGGGCTTCAGCTGCTTGATGATGCCACAGGAAAGTTTCATTATTATCAGCATGACCCCGCCAATTCACGGAGTTTAAGCCATAACCGGGTCGATGCGATCATTGAAGATGCCCATCAGCAAATGTGGTTCGGTACCAACAAAGGGCTTAATCGCTTTGATCGTAAAACCCAGACTTTTAAGCGTTATTACCATGACCCGGCTGACCCCAACAGCTTAAGCAATGATCAGATTGTCACTTTGTTTGTTAGTTTTGATGGCACGTTATGGATTGGCACTCGTCACGGTGGTTTAAATGCTTATGACCGACAGAGCGATACTTTTACCCGTTACGTTAATAGCGATGAACCCAATAGTATCAGCGATAACCGAGTGTATAGCATTGCACAAGATCAAGCGCAGCGGTTGTGGATTGGCACTAAAAATGGCTTAAATCAGTTGGAAGTCGGCCAAGGTAAATTTACTCATTACAAAGAAAAACAGGGATTGCTCAACAATACGGTTTACGGCGTTCTGGTCGATAATCAAGGATACCTGTGGCTTAGCAGTAATAAAGGGTTGTCTCGGTTTGATAACAAAACCCAGCGTTTTCGCCATTTTAATGCCAAAGATGGCTTGCAAGGCAATGAGTTTAATTTTAGCTCGGCGTCTAAAAGTGCCGATGGCGAATTATTCTTTGGCGGCGTGAATGGTTTTAACGCCTTTTACCCCGAAAATATACTCGCCCAAGCCGATGGTCCTGAGGCGGTGGTGACAGACTTATTGTTGTTTAACCAAAGTGTGCCAATAAAACGGCTATATGGAGGTATTAGTGAAGGGTTTAGTGGAGGTATTAGTGGAGGTATTAGTGGAGGTATTAGTGGAGGTATTAGTGAAGGCAGTAGTGAACGTAATCGCCTCGGTTCACCCTTATCCATGTCGATTAATCAAACTCAATCATTGACCTTAAATCACAAAGATTCGGTGGTGGCTTTTGAGTTCTCGGCGATGAACTTTGCCAATCCACAGGGTAGCGAATATGCTTATCGTCTGCTCGGTTTTGACCAAATATGGCTGTATACCGATGCCAATAACCGCCGTGCCACCTACACCAGTTTACCGGCGGGCAGTTATCAGTTTAAGGTTAAAGCGGCCAATAAAAATGGCTTGTGGGGGCCGGAATCTAACGCGATTGAGTTGATTATTTTACCGCCAATGTGGCGAACTTGGTGGGCTTACTGTCTTTATAGCTTGGCTTTTATCACCCTGATTGGGGCGTACATTCGTCACCAACGGCAAAAAATACGAGACGAGCGGACGCTGAATTTACGCCTTACCCGGGTTGATAAGCTCAAAGATGAGTTTTTGGCCAATACTTCCCACGAATTACGTACTCCGCTAAATGGCATTATCGGTTTAGCTGAATCGCTGATTGATGGGGCCACAGGCCCTTTACCCGACAAAACCAATAAAAATCTCGCCATGGTGGTGGCCAGTGGCAAACGTCTTTCTAACTTAGTGAATGATATTCTTGATTTTTCAAAACTGAAAAACCACAATTTAACTCTAAATACCGGGCCTGTGGATATTCATAGTATGGCTGAGGTGGTGTTGGCGTTATCAAGGCCATTGCTGGACAGGTCTGAATTTTTACAGCTGAAGCTGATCAATGCCGTGCCTGCGGGGTTACCTATCGCTCATGCGGATGAAAATCGTTTGCAGCAAATCCTCTATAACTTGGTGGGTAATGCGATTAAATTCACCGATGTTGGTCAGGTGACGGTATCTGCGATAGCCAGCATTGATGAAATTAAGGTGAGTGTGACCGACAGCGGCATTGGCATTGCCCTGGCGCAGCTTGACAACATCTTTGATTCTTTTGAGCAGTTAGTGGATGGCGATGCCCAAAGAAGTGAGCAGCAGGCCAGTGCGGGGACTGGCCTAGGTTTGGTGGTGAGTCGTCAACTGGTCGAATTGCATGGTGGCAAAATGACCGTTGAATCTCAATTAGGTGAGGGTTCGACGTTTAGTTTTACCTTGCCTGTGAGCGATGAGAAACCGTTAGTCGGGGATGGCCAGATTGTCTCGCGATTACATTCACTTGAAACTCAGACATTGGACAACCATCGCCCGGATTATGATGGCAGTGAATTTCGCATCTTGCTGGTGGACGATGAGCTGGTTAATCGTCAGGTTTTACATAACCATTTGTCGATGCAGCACTATCAACTGGTTGAAGCCGCAGATGGCGTGCAGGCATTAGAGGCAATTGCCAATGACGGTCCTTTTGACTTAGTGTTGCTCGATATCATGATGCCTAGGCTGTCGGGTTACGAAGTGTGCAAAAAGATCCGTGAGAACCACTGTATTAATGATTTACCGGTGATATTTTTAACCGCCAAAAATCAAGTGGCCGACTTGGTGCAAAGTTTTGCGGTAGGGGCCAATGATTACCTCAGCAAACCTGTCAGCAAACATGAGCTATTGATTCGGGTGGAAACGCACCTGAAATTTCTTGATATCAACCGCAATTTAGAGAGCAAAGTCAGTGAACGGACGACGGCGCTGGAACAAAAAAACCGCGAGATCATCGCCACTCAACAACAACTGGTACAGTCAGAGAAAATGGCATCGTTGGGGACTTTAACGGCGGGTGTGGCCCATGAAATTAATAACCCGACCAATTTTGTTCACGTTAGCGCCCAAAACCTGGATATAGAGTTAGCGCGATTTAAGACATTTTTAAGTCACTTGGCGGGAGCTGATGCCGATGAGACGGTGCTCAATAGTTTTGATCAGCGCTTTGAACTGCTTTATGAGCAGCTTAAGACCATTAAATATGGCACCGAACGAATTAAACTTATCGTCCAAGATTTAAGGGTATTTAGCCAGCTTGACTCTGCTGAACGAAAGTCGGTGATTGTGACCGAGTTGCTGCAATCCACCATGAATTTGGTGCAAACCAAATACCTTGAGGTGGCCAAGTTTACCACCAACTTTACCGCGACGCCTGAGCTAGAGTGTTATCCCGCCCAGCTTAATCAGGTCTTTATGAACCTTATCGTTAATGCTTGTGACGCCATTATCAGCAAACAGCGTCAACAAAAACAAGCACAACAACCGGTGTTGCAAGGGCAGATTACCATTGGCTGTCAGTTATTGGCGGGTGGTGGTAATAGTGGAGGTAATAGTGCAGGTAATAGTGCAGGTAATAGTGCAGGTGATAGTGGAGGTAATAGTCGCTTGGATATTGTTGAGATTTCGATAAAGGATGATGGTTGTGGCATGACGGCACACACTCAAAACAAATTATTTGAACCGTTTTATACCACTAAGGATGTTGGGGAAGGGACTGGGTTGGGTTTGTCTATTTCGTTTGGTATAGTCAAAAAACATGGTGGTGAGATGGTGGTTGAGTCTGAGTTGGGGGCAGGGACTGTGTTTAGGGTTCGGTTGTGAGTTGTGAACACAGTGATATAAGTTTGTATAGCCTTTCTAATGTTGGTTTCTTTGAGTCTTATGGAAACATATTTGGTATTCTCATCGTCATTGGTACTGTGTCGGCTACAGTTGTAAAATAATTTAGATCATAACTATCATATCTGATATCTTCATTCGTTATTTTTCTGTTGATCGTCTATATTAATAGCTGTTCACTGTTGACAAATAAAATATAACTCCCATAATGGGATGGGGAGCAAGGAATGAG
>JBLGCB010000081.1:0-20304 GCA_047617105.1 Phenylobacterium sp.
TTGTTGAATGGGGAAGGTCGAATAAAAAACGGTGCGATCTTTAAAGTAATTTTGTTTGGCTTTTTGCAACTCGACAATAAAGTGCTCACCTTTGGCATTGGTGCAATAAATATCAAATACGGCTTTGCGCTGTTTGACACCACCGTCGGGAAGATGTTCAGTGTTTTGGAAAGTAAGATCCGTGACCTGCTCTTTGCCGCCAAGCAAGTCGTTTAAAAAGCTGATCAGCAGGGGTTTGTTTTTTTCCTCACCAAAGAGTTTCTTAAAACCATAATCGGTGTAGGGGTTTATGAATACTTCCATTGCGGGGTTGCCAAGTTAAATGAGAATACCAGTGAATTATCACAGATAAGGCATGGCCGTGCAACTGTGACACAGGATCAAAGCGGCCCCAGCTTCAACTACTGCTAAAATCCCTGACGGTATTACAAACCAGATCTGCGCTGCTCGTTATGCAAATCTTTAACGAACTCAGGTGCTAAATCTGCACCATTAGGCCAAGTAATGGTTTCTAGCTCTGGATCTATGGTGACTTTTGAGAAGAATTCAACGTCTTTTAAAGCTTCAAATGCAGGGCCTTAAGGAAGCAAGCCAAATCTACTTCTCCAGATGACCCATCGTCGAATGATACCCATAATTTTTAAGCCGAAACATGTTGTGCTGATGTAATATGAAGTATTGCGTTATTCCAATGGTGCGATGTTGTTTAATGGTTGACCTGTTTTGGCATTGAAATCAATTAAACAGTTGCTGAAATACCAAGCGAAAGCGCTTTGAATCGATGTGGAACAGATCACCAAAACAGACCCAAATACGATTTCTAGTATAGTCACTTTTGCAATCCAGCTATACTAAAAATCGCCTTAATACGATTTTTAGTATAGCAACTTTCCATCGGATGAATGATTCGAAGCCCCAGCAAAACCCCTCTATATCACCGGCTTAACAAACTTAAGCACCATACGATCAGTATTATCCCGATTGGTTTGAACATCCCGCTCAAAGCTGTAATCACGGGTATCTTTGGGGTTGGCCAAAATATCTGAGTCTAGCGCCAACTCAAAACCTACCTTGGTGAGTTCTTCGATGACGGTTTGCTTGTCAATGCGGTGATATTTGAAAGTCTCGTTCGCGCCGCTGCCCGCTTTGCCGCTGTGATCAATAATCACATAACTACCACCAGGTTTGATGGCGTTAAAAATGTGCTGATTCATCATCTGACGATTGACCCCTTGCCATACCGTATCATGATAAAACAACACCATTAGAGCGGCGTCAATTTGCACCCCTAAGTTAACCGTATCCAGTTCACCGACCATTTTAGTCACGTTCTTTTGCCATTGTGGCGAGCGGAACTTAGCTGGCCAGCCATTTTTTTCATCAGCAAAAAATCGCGCAAAGCGATTGACCACATACGGGGGGTTGTGGGCGATCACAGCGCCTTTATCACCAACGATACGTGACAATAGCTCGGTGTAATAACCGCCACCCGAAGTGAAGTCAATGATTTTCATGCCCGGTTTTACGCCAAGAATAGACAATATTTGGGCTGGTTTTCTGCGGATATCTCGTTTGGTTTCACGCTCTGCACGGGCTTTGGCATCGACTGCGGCCTGTATTTCGGCTGAAACTTGGATGGGTGCCTGAGCATGGGCATGAGCAGACAGGGGGTTGAACATTGCTGCAATCAGTAAAACAGGAGCGATTGTTTTTTTCATTGGGTGAGCCTTTGCTAATAATATTTTGTTTCAGCATAGCTGATATCACTAGGAAAAACGAATCACTGCTGTAAGCGGTTTAATGATTAGGGATGGTGGGTTACACTATGTTGGTAACCCACCTTATAACGGTATTCAGTTAGTCTCGTTTACAACGGATCACCATTTTGATCAACCGCATTAAGCTGATCACCATTGGGGTCCTGAGTGGCATCATTAACCGCAATCCACGGTGCCATGCATTCTCGGTCTACCACACAAGGGTCGGTTAATGCCTGTAAAAAAGCCATTAGGTCGTCTATTTGCTCATCGCTCAAATCAATCGCTGTTCCCTGAAAGTTAGCGTTGCTGCTGGCATATGAACCGTACAAAGAAACATCATCAAGATTCGTAATACCCGTTTGTGTTAGCTGCGAACTGTCGTAGCTATCAATGCCAAGTTGAGGGTTGAGCGAGTGTTTAACCGATGTTCGTAAATCCGTATAAGCACCAGTATGCATCCAGGGGCCTGTTTGTGCCACATTGAGCAGGGTTGGGGTGCGGAATTGATATTTGTGCGCTTCATCACCTGTGGCGCCTGATCGACCAAAGTCATCTCGGCCAAAATCGCCATGACCTTTACCATGGCCAAATTGTGGTGCGGCAATATTATGAAACTGCTCGTCGGTGAAAAAATCGCCACTGTGACAAGAAGCGCAATTGGCACCACCGTCTTCGACGCTCTGGTAAAACAATTTTGCCCCACGTTTGGCAGGCTCTGTTAGGGCTGTGGCATCACCACCGACATATTGACGCCAAGGGTTATTGACAAACACTTGTGATAATTCGTATTCGCCCAGGGCAAAGGCAATATTTTGTTCGGTGATCAATTGCTCTGCACTGGCATTGGGTTGCTTAAAGGCGACTTTAAACTTCTCGAGCCAAAACTCTGGCATGGTCAATTCATTGGCCGCTTCACCATAACCACCGATTCGACTCGCAAGATATTGGCGGATATCGTCGTCGTCTTTGTCGGTGTGATTAAACCCTTTCATTTCTTCATCAGAGGTTATGGGAAAACGCGCTTGTGCATGGGCTAAATTTAATCCGGCGGTGGTGTCGGCGATGCCGAAATCGCTATGTGGTGTGCGGATCCCCAAACCGTCACTGCCCATCTCATTGGCAGTTTTACCGATGCTTTCAACCCGTCCATCGTTAAATATCACTTTGTCCCAGCCGCCAAGGTTGAATGTACTGGGCGAGTTTCGTGGCACGGTGGGGCCGCCGTCAAAATTCATCGCTGCACTGCTATGGAGCCTACCTTCGCCGAGTAAATCTTGGAGTTCTGCGCCAACGCCTATCGCGAGGCTGAGGTTATCGCCGCCACCGAGCATTGGGTGATGGCAAGTCACACAGGCGGTATCACGATCGCCGCTGAGTGACTTGGAGAAAAATAAGTGTTTGCCTAGTTGGGCGATATCGCTGCTAATGTCTGGCGTATCGCGGTTAACAAAAGCGTCACCCACCAAGCCATTGGCTTGGATGATGGCGGTGAGGTCAAGATCGATTTGGGCCACCGTGGGGGTGGTCGGTAGTGTAGGGGTTGGCTCTTCTTGATCGTTATCAGAGCCACAGCCACACAGCAAGATTGACAATGGTAGTATCAGCAGTTTATTCATAGCGAGTCCTTGTAAATATAAGTTAAACGTAACTGTACAATTTTAGTTTAGATATGGGCAACTGTCACTTGTTTACATAAAAATATCGCATTATAGTGTCAATCGACTAAAAGACGCTCAATAATCCTTTCATACAAGTGTAAGCGCCAATGATGAACGTTTTGTGGCAAAATCGGCTTATTTTACCAAAGTTTGAGCAAACCGATTTGCTAATTGCGTAATAACTTCGTATATTTCGTTAATACAAAGTGTTTTACGGCGGTGATCCATGGTTCAAACTAAACCTTCAAACATAAACAACCTCAACGGGTTGGCGATAAAGCGTTCCCTCAAAACCGTTAAATCCGAACTCGGAGCCAGTGACCGCAGCAGAATTGAACTGCTCGAAACCCTGATACCCGACGATGGCATTATTTGCTTGGCGGATGTTCTCGATACCCTTTACCCTGAGCAAATAGGCCAACCCCGAGAAAAGGCCCTTACCGCCCTTCGTCAGTTGCGCAAACGGTTAACCGATGCGGGCAAAGAGGCCAATATTGACCTAGCACTAAAGGCCGACAGCAAAACCCGCAACGAACCCAAAGAACGTTGGTGCTGGTTTGAAGGCGGTGATGATGTTGAACAGGCGATCATTCGTTATACCACCAGCGAAACCAATTTAGATGGCCAGACCCTGATAGAACAGCAAGGGGCGGTGCGTCAGAGGGAATATCGCGATGGTAAACCGGTGTTTAATTATTTTGTTTCATACGCCCATGCCGATCAAAAACAGGCTGATGAGTTTTGCCGCAGCCTTGAGGTATGTTTACAAACCGCCAACCACAATTATTATTTTGAGGTGTGGCAAGATCCGATTTTACTGGCGGGTGATGATTGGTTTAATGAAATTAAAGGCGGAATTGCCAATAGTGATTTTGGTTTAATGCTGGTATCAAAACACTTTTTGGCCAGTGAGTTTATTGCCGAACACGAATTGCCTGCTTATATCACACCGTCACCGAATGTGTTACAGGATAGAAAACGCACCGTGCCCGTGCTGCTTAAGCCGATATTATTTGATGGTTCGATGAACCTGCGTGGCCTTGAAAAAAAGCAGTTTTATCAGCTCAATCAGCAAGCCTATAGTGAGCAAAAAGGCATTCAGAAAAAAGATGATTTTGTACTTGGCTTGTTTCAACATATCCAGCATTTTGTGCCAGGGTTGCTGGTCTCTTGCCCTGATAACAAGCCTGGGGCTGAAAGCAAAATGGCCACCGAAACCAAAATAGAAAAACATACCCACCAGGCCACAAGTGAGTTAGATGATGAAAATACCATCGATAATCAGGGTGTGCCGACGTCATTAAACAAGTCAGAGTTGAGCGAGCAGGGCGATGGTTCTCGTTGTACCGCCTTAAGTTATCTCGAAGACTGGCTGAAAAATCCCAAAGGCCAACATTATTGCGCCCTGCTGGCAGAATATGGCATGGGCAAAACTACCACCAGCATGATGCTGGCCCGGCGTTTAATTGCGCAGCGCAAAACCGACCCCACCGTGCCATTACCCATCTATTTAGATTTACGCCATTTGGGCGATACCGCCAAACGAGAAGATGTCGGTTTTGAACAGATTATCAGCAAAGTGATAGAACGCAGTTGGAAGGGCGGTGGTATTAACCCAGATATCAGTGTTGAAGAAGTGGTGCGCCATGTTCAAACTCTAGGGGCGTTGATTATTTTTGATGGTCTTGATGAAGTGTTGGTGCATTTAACTCAAGCACAAGGCCAACGTTTTACCCGCGAACTCTATCGGGTATTGCCGCCGCAGCTGTGGATTGCAAAAGGTTCAGCTCAGCCGGGTAGATTATTGGTGACCTGTCGAAGCCATTATTTTAGAACCTTGCGAGAGCAAAAAAACCATCTATTGGCTGAAGACAGAGAAAACCTCAGTCATAACGATTACGCCGCTTTTATGCTGCTGCCGTTTTCAGACCAACAGATTGAAACCTACCTGTCTCGTTGCTTGCCCAAGCATGAAGTGAAAAAGCTGGTCGACACCATCGGTGCGGTGCATAACCTCAGCGAACTGGCACAGCGGCCGTATTTGTTAAAACTGATCAGCGGTCATATCGAAGCCATAGAGCGCTGGCGAATGCAGGGGCGTTTGGTCACCGGGGTGACCTTGTATCGCGAATTTGTCAGCTCATGGCTGGAACGCGATAAAGGCAAGCATCAAATTAAGCCGAAGCACAAACAACAGTTGATGCAGTATTTTGCCGCCGAGTTATGGCGCAGCGGCGAAAAAAGTTGGGATGTGGAGCAGACCGAAGAATGGTTGGTCGATTTTTTACATGATCACCCTAAGGTTAAACGCCATTACGACCATATACCCAACTACCTAGAATTGCTCACCGACGATTTGCGCACCGCCACCTTTTTGGTGCGCGAGGGAGAAGACCACTTTCGTTTTGCCCATAGCTCGTTGCAGGAATATTTTGTCGCTGCTTATTTGTTTAATGCGCTAGAAGCTAATACCTTGCAAAGTAATGAACTAATGCACTGGGCCTTGCCCAAATTAAGCCACGAGACCTTGGTGTTTTTTGGCCAGCATATGTTGGAGGCTCAAGATGCCCAACAGACCAAAGGCAGCAAAAGCTTTGATTTGGTCAGTCAGTCATTAATGCAAATTCGGGATACTTATCGACCGCAGGTGAGTGAACGTTTTTTTGATTATATCTTGCTGGCGTTGGGCCAAGGCTATCCGCTGATTTCATTGTTGGGTTTGCAAATGCAAGGGGCACAGTTGGCGGGGTTGACGATTGCTGGCTTAAAGGTAAAACCCTTACGCCTAGAGCGCGCGGATTTTAGCGGCGCTGATTTGGCGGATGTCACTTTTGAATATGTCACCCTTAAATCTGCCAAGTTTGATCAGGCCAATTTGCAGTGTGCGGAGTTTCTCGATTGCAATGCCAGCTTGGGCAGTTTTGTTGGTGCGACATTGGTTGGCACCAAGTTTTGCGATAGTGGATTTAAACAGGCTAAGTTTGAACAGGCTGAGTTTTATCGGACCCAATGGTTGGGTTGTGATTTAAGCCAAAGCGGCGGTTTACCGACAGCGCCGTTGGATGGGACTTTTACGGGGTGTGTTTTTGAAAGCATAGTTGAGGGTACAGACAGCAATAACACACTATTGGCTGGCGCTGAGTTGCAAAGGTTGGGCGGGCATGAAAGCTCTGTGATGGATTGCGCTTTTTCACCGAATGACCGTAGTTTTATTTCTGCTTCAAGGGATGGCACCGTGCGATTGTGGGATGTCGCCAGTGGTGATTGTTTGCGAGTCTTTAAAGGTCATGGAGCTAGGGTTAATGGCTGTGCTTTTTTGCCCGGTGGTGATGCTTTTATATCAGCATCGAGTGATAAAACATTACGCTTATGGGATAAAAATAGCGGCGAATGTTTAAGGGTATTTAAAGGGCATGAAAGCGGGGTTAATGCATGTGCGGTAGCACCGGATGGTTTAACTATTTTATCAGCATCAAATGATAACACATTGCGATTATGGGCGCTTGATAGCGGCTTGTGTTTGCAAGTTCTTGATTTGCATAAAGCGCGTGTTTTATCTTGTGCCTTTGCCCCGAATGGTTTAACCCTGTTATCAGCATCAAGAGATAAGGACTTGCGATTATGGGATAGCAAAATTGGGCATTGCTTGCGGGTATTCTCTGGCCATGAGGAGAGGGTAAGTAGTTGTACATTCGCCCCCGATGGATTGACCTTTATTTCAGCATCTTATGATGACACGTTAAGGTTATGGGATGTTAAAACGGGTGACTGTTTACGGGTTTTTTCAGGCCATAGCAGCTTCGTATTCGATTGTGCTTTTGCCCCGGATGGTCAAACTGTGCTTAGTGTTTCACTCGATGATACATTACGGTTATGGGATGTATTTAGCGGTGAATGTTTACGGGTTTTTACTGGACATCAAGATGCGGTGAGGGTTGGTGTTTTTTCTGCTGATGGTCAGATGATGTTATCGGCAGCTGATGATAAGACATTGAGATTATGGGATAAAAACAATGGCCATTGCCTGCGGGTTTTCGCGGGTCACCAAGCTAGCTTGAATCACAGTGTTTTTTCGCCCGATGGTCAACATTTGCTTAGTGCCGACAGCGATAAAACTCTACGTTTATGGGCGCTGGATAGTGGTGAGTGTTTACGAGTATTTTCAGGTCATCTGGGGAGTATTAATCACTGTGCTTTTTCAGCCGATGGCTTGTTGATAGTATCCGCATCCGATGATAGAACCCTGCGATTATGGGATGCCAGCAATGGTGAGTGTTTAAGGGTATTGTCAGGCCATGAGCGTGGCGTCACTGCTTGTGGTTTCAGTTTAGATAGCCTATGGGTATTTTCAGCATCTGCTGATGGCACCCTAAGGTTATGGGATACCAATAGCGGTGAGTGTTTGCAACAGTTCAAAGATCATGGCGATTGGATTAGAGATTGTGCCATTTCAGCTGATGATCAGATATTGTTATCAGCATCAGATGATAAGACCTTACGATTATGGGATATCAATAATGGTGAGTGTTTACAAGAGTTATCAGGTCATGAAAGTTGGGTTCAAAGCTGTGCTTTCTCCCCAGATGGACAAACCCTTCTCTCGGCATCTAATGATGAGACCCTAAGGTTATGGCATCGTGACAATGGTCAATGTTTGCAGGTTTTTAGCGGCCATCAAGCTGGCGTTAATGACTGCGCATTCGCTCCAGATGGTCAAACCATAATTTCAGCCTCTAGTGATAATACACTACGGTTATGGGATATCACCAACGGTGAATGTTTACGGGTATTTAGCGGGCATGAGAAGGGGGTAAATAGCTGTTCTTTCTCCCCAGATGGTCAAACCGTGGTATCAAGCTCATATGATGGCACCATGCGATTATGGGATATTCACAGCGGTTTACAAATTGGCCTGCGCTGGCAAGTTGTAGGAGAAAACAGTTGGGTGGTCTGGGATAGCGCGTTTGATGGCCCTGTTGATGCGAGTGATGCTGACAAAGAACAAAAACCCGTATGGGCAGATAAAGACGTTTGGCGTCATTTGGGCTATTCGGTTAATGACCCTGATAGCGGCGAGATTCTCCGCTTGCCGTTTGTGGTGGGGTAAAAGGAGTCATATCGTTAATCTGGATTATTCAGGGTTTTTTAACCAATGGGGTATATCCCGGTGACTATGCAATATGCGCCATACGTCAATATGGTCGTGGCTGTTGATATAAAAAACCATGTAAGGATATCGCTTTAGGGGCCAGCTTAGTAATCCGGGCAAATTTAATTCTAGTGCATAAAAACTTGAGCCTGTATCTGGATAGCACTCAATATGGGAAAACCCTTGCTCCAGAGTATCAATGAAGCCAAGCGCAACTTGTTCAGTGGTTTCTGTCCGATAATAGTCAATGATTTTGTCGATATCGAGCGTGGCACGGTCACGAAGAATAATGCTTTTACGTTTCACTGTTGACTGACACGACGACGTAAACTATCAAAATATTGTTGATTTGCCTGAGTGGTTTGAGCTGATTCGGCCCCTTCCATCAGTAATCCTCGTAGTTGTAAACGGGCTTGCTCTTTGCAAATCAATGCCTGGACATATTCGCTACTTGAGTTTAAGCCCTGTTGATTGGCTTGATCATCAACAAAAGATTGTAAGGTATCGGATAAGGAGATATTCATAGTCATAAGGTACTCTGGAACGGGTATTATCACAAGAATAACCCTTATAACTAGAGTTGGCAAACAGTTATAAGAAGTACAGCAGGTGATTGTCCATTGATTAAATCATCCATTGACCGTGACTGGCCTGTGGATTATGATAATCCCAATCGCGCCCAGTCCCCTGATGTTGACTTGTTCAACCATACGGCTGGGCCTTCCTTTTGTTAGATTTCTGATTCCAATCCTTTGCGATAAGCGACTGCCGCACTCTTAACATGAGGAAAACAAATCATGGCTGTTACAAACAAAAAAGAAACGGTGGCGAAGTTTGTTCAGTTGGCTGACCAAGTAGAGAGTGTTTCACTCGCAGGTGCTACAATTGAAGAGAAAAAAGCATCGTTGTTGGATTTTATTAAAGTTTCCAATGAAAAGTTCGACCAGTTCAAAAACAATCATACCCTCAGCAAAGTTTAATCCCTTTCCCCAATTATTAGTGAGTATTTTGGTTATCATCCTTCTGATTGGGCGGATGAAATCGTTGCTTTGGTTGATCTGTGGGAGCGGCAGGGTTATGTCGAAATCTATCAAACCAAAGATGACAGAAAACATGGCCTGATTAAAGACTCAAGCACCAATACCAAAGGCATTTTATGCCCTTTCTACATCGGTCTGTTTCATGCCCGATTAGCCGCCGGAGAAACTGATCCACTGGTGATTGTAAAGTTTCATGAAGAGGGCGAGGAACAGTATATCGATCTTAAATTTATGCTCGACCACGATGATATATTTGGCAACCGCGCGCAAAAAAATGACCCACAACAATTAAGAATCATCTGGAAAAACATCGACGATTTTGTTACTCAATCTGAGGGTAAGCTATGATTTGCCTCAGTTGTCAGATCGGATAAAGACGTTTGGCGTCATTTGGGCTATTCGGTCAATGACCCTGATAGCGGCGAGATTCTCCGCTTGCCGTTTGAGGGGATTAAACCAAACTGATTTGCAGCTTTTTGCCCAAAGCGGCTGCAAAACGTTCTAAGGTCGACAATTTCACATCTTCAGCATGGTTTTCTATTCGAGAAATCGCACTTTTTTGAGTGTTCAGTTTATTGGCGATATCTGATTGGGTAAGCCCTGCTTCTTTGCGCGCTTCCTTTAGCAAAACACTAAATTTGAAAGCTTGGTAACCTTCATCATAGTTTTCAGCAAACTCTGGATTGCTGGCTTTACGTTGGTCGATATATTTTTGCAAGTCGTCCATTATTCTTTCCTCAATAAATAGTCTTTTTGTCGCCGTTGTGCTGTTTTGATTTCTGACTTTGGCGTTTTTTGTGTTTTCTTTTGAAAGCCGTGATTTAAAATAATGAGATTTGCACCTTCAAAAAATCCCAGTAACCTGAAGATATTGTTGCCAGCCTGCGCTCTTACCTCCCAGATACCGTCGGTATTGGTGAGTTTCTTCAGGTAGCTTGTTGGCACGTTATCCAGTTCTTTTATCAACTCAAGCACCCAAGTGACTTTCTGGGTTTCTTTGTCTGTCAGGGTATTAAGAAACTCAATAACTGGGCATCTGCCATTTTCTGTGGTGTAGAAATTTATATTTTTCATCATTAGGTTAACATACAAGTGAACTTATGCAAATAGAAAGAAAAGAGTGGTGAGGTTTTCCACAATGAGAGTTAAACCAGACCGATGAGCGTAAATGTATAATATTATAGTAATGTAGCATAGTAATGAGGCTGTTTAATAATTATTTTGAGGTTAAATGATATATAACTTATCGATTAAGATAGTTTTGTGTCTGATTTGGATGATTTAGAGTTTTGCCCTGTTTGTCAATACGATATATAAACCATTAAAGTGTTACCGATTTATATCAGTCTTTTGGGCGGATTTGACCCTTTCCATCAGTAGTCCCCGTGTTCATCAACCATTCAGACTTCTCATGTTTTAATCGCACCCTCTTAAATGGATAAAGCATTTAGAGTGCGCTGCTTTATAAAGCATAAGGACGGGCGCAAGGACATTTGCAATCAATGGATGGTATTTAATCTCATCGGCTTTGACTAAAACAGACAGATTGGTTTTCAGTAACTGTTCAGCGTGCTTAGATTTCGCTTCAGAACAAGGCATTTTCGCACGGAAAATAGGCGCATATAGGCATATGTAACTGTTTGAGTACGAAAATAACGCAGTTATGATGTGAAAGATGAGTGCGCTGAATAGTTACTACTTTCAAAGGAAAAAAAGGAATACACACATGATATCAAGCAAACTAAACAAACAGGCACTGGGCGCATTAATGATTGCAGCATTATCAACATTAAGCGTTCAAACACAGGCAGCCATTGAAACAAGGTCGGATGATCCATTGTTCAAACCACAATGGGATGTGACCCTGGGGCTAGGGGCCATGTCGGTGGCGATGCCATGGAAGGGCATTGACAGACAAACCGCCGCGCTGCCTTATTTCGATCTCAGTTATGGCAATTGGCAGTTTAGTGCCGAGCAATTGGTGAAATATCAATATCCGCTGCCTGTCGGTGAGAACATCTCGGTTTTTGCCGGACTCAATTACCGCGATGACAGTTATGACGCCAAAGGCACGCTTTTTTCTGAAACCTCCGACGACCCGGTATTCGCCGATTACGAACGACTCGATGGTGAAGTATTGTTCAACGCTGGGGTGCAATGGAATGACTTGTCATTTAGCATTGCCCAAGATGTGTCAGATAACACCTCGGCCACCTCTGCTCATTTGGCATGGGAATTGCCGCTGTATACCAGCTCTTTTGGTTTGATGGTCAATGCTTCTGCCAAGGTTAACTGGTATAGCGAAGATTATGTCAATTACTACTACGGCATTGCAGGAGATCAAATTAAAAACAGTGTCGGCCGTGTCGCATATCAGGCTGATGCCGCGACCAATGTTGAATTGGGCCTTAATGTGGTTTACCCCATCAATCAATCTTGGGCTGTGGTGGGTTTTTTAAGTCGCACCCGGCTTGATGATAGTATTACCGATAGCCCGTTAATTGATTCGCAGTATTCTGATACTGTTGCATTGATGTTGACCCATCGGATGTGATTTTTTTTGCTTACGAGGGGTTGAAAAACCCCTCATCAGAATACGATTATAAACCCGCCTTTACTCCCCTTAACGCATTCTTGTGACCACCAGGGCTACATGTATATATAGAATATAATATTCAATAATTTTAATGGCTATGTTTGTGGTGTCGTGCTAAGGTGTATTACGTATTCAAAGTCTTATTTCTGACTTTTTATCTGTTAAACTACCACTATGTATTTTGGAGTATCTTGTGAGTCGCAAAATGGGTCGTAAGTTGATTACTTTTGATTGGGCAATCAAAAAACTACTTCGCAGCAAAGCCAACTTCGGCATTCTCGAAGGTTTTTTAAGTGAGCTATTATTCACCGATATTACCATCATGGCCATCTTAGAAAGTGAGTCCAATAAAGAAACCAAAGAGAATAAACAAAACAGACTTGATATCAAAGTGCGTGATGCCGATGGTCAGTTGATTTTAATTGAGATTCAATACTCAAGAGAACAAGATTACCTGTTTCGAATTTTATTTGAAACCTCTAAATGTATTACAGAACATTTAGCGCAGGGGCAGGATTATTCTGATATCAGTAAAGTTATCTCGGTGAGTATTCTTTATTTCGATTTTTGTAAGGGCGATGATTATATTTATCATGGCACAACAAATTTTGTTGGTTTGCATTACAATACCGAATTAGAGTTAAATGAGGCCCAGAAAAAATTATTTAACCTCGAAAAAGTCTCCGATATATTCCCCGAACACTACATCATTAATATTAAAAACTTCGACCAACAAGCTGCAGATTCTCTAGATGAATGGATTTATTTTCTAAAAAATGAAGAAATAGAAGACCATTTTAAAGCCAAGGGGTTAAGAGAAGCCAAAGAAACACTCGATATACTTAAGTTAGATGCTGATGAAAAAATCGCTTATGACCAACATATCAAACAATTGCGCCATGAGCGCAGTAGTTATAAGTCGACTTATGTTTTAGGCAGAGAAGATCAGAAAATCGATTCAGCCAAAGCAATGCGACAAGGTGGTTTAAGCGTTGAAGATGTGGCCAAGTTTAGCGGACTTAGTGTTGATAAAGTTAATTCATTGGTTTAATGACGAAAGCCATCCGATTGTACGCCGTAGGGTGGGTTAGCAATGTGAGGAACGAATATTGCGTAACCCACCATGGTGCCCACGACTTTACTCGCCCCAAAACAATGCGGCATCTTTTAGGACATGGTGGGTTACGCCATTTCTTCGTTCCTCACAAATATCTAACCCACCCTACGGTATTCCATAGTAAGTTTCGGTCAGTCATGTTGCCGACTTATATGCAGAAATCACCGTCAAATACCTTACTCTTTTGGCTACACCAAACCTACACCAAGGCGACACCAAGCTTATACAAACAGTGTATTTGGCTGTAGCTTGCTGGTTTTGTTGGTTCTCAGCGATTTTTATCGCCTCTTTTATTGCGAGCTTTACCGCGAGCAAACTCGTTCCCCCAGGCTTGCAATTTAGATTCATCTGGTTATACTTCGACAGTCAAATTTTACACCGTTTTGGCGGTGTGAGCAGATCAATTGAAACAGTTTGTTAATAAAACTGTTGCAATTCAAATTCTGCGATTTATACTTCTTTGGCCTAATCACAGCACTTAAGTTGGTATTTTAACCAATTTGAGCTAGGGCAAGCAGTAAAAACAGTGAAGAAATAAGTTTACTGGTGGTTTTAAGGGCATGTCTGAAAAGATGTGATCCTAGCGGTAGCGTTGATGTTAAAGGAGCTGACATTTATCATGCTATGGCTGATAGGCCTTAGAACAAGTGACCAGAGCACAAGATGTGTTGATATTAGGGCGACCTGTAACCAGGTATGCTTTTGGCAGTAGCGTGGTTTTGGTCATTTTTATGACCCCCCACAGTTATCGTCAGCAAGGAATGATGAAAAACAAACAGTTTGTGAACTCAAATTGAAGGATTCGTACTGGTTCGTGTACCTCTTCATTTTTGACGTTTAAATCATTATCCCTCCCCTTTTTCAAATTTATATTTATTATAAAACCATCTGCGTGGTCACCACACCGACTCTTATTTGATGCTCAGTTTACCAAATTCAGCTCATTCTAAAAGTTAAGAGAAATAACATGATTGATCATGAACATTTACTAGAGTTAACCGAGTCGTACCTTAAGGCTCTTATATCTGGGGTTTCAGATTCTGTTGATGCAGATTTTGATTCTTTTGCGCCATTCACGGAGTTGGGGATTGATTCATTTTATGTCTTGAAACTGGTTAAGCAATTAGAACAAGACTTTGGCACCTTGCCTAAAACGCTGTTGTTTGAATATTTTAATATCAATGATTTGTCACTGTACTTTGCCGATAAACATCAGTCGGTGCTGACGGCTAAGTTTGCCGATCAGCTGACAGAAGTGAATGGTGACGCTGAACCGCTACAATCACTACAGCCGCCAGCCGTTGCAGCTACGCCTGAACCTGTTGGTGAATCAAGGCCTGCACCTGTTGTTGCAGCCGCACTAATACCCGCAACACCCGTTGCCGCCGAACCTGCGCCTGCATCAGAACCTGCAACGACCGGCCCTATTCTTATCCTCGAAAAAGACGCTTACGAGCACCCACAGTTGGCGGGTTTGCTGGCAGATTTGTTCGCCCGTTATAAAAATGAAGGTTCTGTGTCACGAGGCACCCGTAATATCGCGCCGAATCTGTTTATCGGCAGTGCACAGCAGGGCTTTTTCAATTACGGTCGTTGTGGCGGTGTGATGGTCGCTTATGCTTATACCGGTCCTAAAGAATACTTTCCAGCACTGGCCCAAGAGTTTTTCAACTATTGCGAAAGCAAAGATCTTGAGTTGAATATTCTCGGTGTTGACGATGTTGCCACCATGGGCGATATCGCCTGTTATTCGACCCCGTTTGGCGTGATCCAACGGGTATTAGACTTAGATAACTTCACTCTTAAAGGCAGTTCGATGCGCCGTTTGCGTTATCAGGTGTCTAAGTTTGAAAAGGTCGGCAGTTGCCGCACCGTAGAATACCAATGTGGCACGGATAAAAGCGTCGACCAAAACATCGCCGAAGTTATCGAGCTGTGGTGTGGTGCGCGTACCATGGTTAACCCACTGATTCATATTGTTAAAGCCGAAATTCTGGCGGGCACCTTAAGCTCAGAACATCGACTGTTTTTGACCTACCTTGATGATGTATTACAAAACGTGATTCTGATTTCTGCCATGTCTTCGACCTTAGGCGAGCACAATGGCTTCTTAATGGATTTAGAATTCTATGGCAAAGCGATGCCATTGGGCGGGCTAGAATATGCCATCGTCAATATCATCGATAGTCTTAAAGCTCAGGGCTGTAAAATGTTCAGCATGGGCGGCACTTATGGTTGTAAGCTGGCCAGCAACGACAATGCCGACCCGGCATTAGACAAAATTTTAGACCAACTGCGTGAACAAAATATTTTCAACGACGAAGGAAATATGCAGTTTAAAAACAAATTCCGTCCTGAGAATCAGACGATTTATTTGTGCCGCGCCGTTGGCCGCAGTAACCCTGACAATATCATCGATATTATTATGATGATTGCCGACCCCGATAAAATGCAAACCTCTGATGCTGAAAATCATACCTTTGCCGCCAGTGCCGGAACTGCTCCAGCTCCAGCCCTTGCAACAGCCTTAGCCCCAGCAGCCAGTGTTGCAACAGCCACTGCACCAGCAGCATCAACGCTAAACGCCAATGATGCGACAGCGTTGATCGCCAGCGATAAAGGTGCCAAACTGCTGGCCGACAATGATTATAACCCGCTGAATGTGGCGCAGAATCAAGTTGAATTTGATGCCAAAACCGATTCATGGGCGCAACTGAAATTGCCAGCGATTGATAAGCAAATGAAGCATTTGCATGGTCAATTGCAGCAGCCAGTCAATCTTGATGACAGCTTACGGGCGATATTGCCTTTCTCACATTTTGTGGTAACCAACTCAGGCCGCAGCGCCGAAAACCTGTTTTATCAGGCATGGGCCAATAAAGGCCAAGTGTTGTCGAACCTGATGTTCCCAACCGCCATTTTCCATCAGATTGATAAAGGGTTTAGCCCGAAAGAAATTCCACAACCAGAAATTTTCCAACTTAGTTCTGACACCCTGTTTAAAGGTGGCCTCGATTGCGCTGCATTACAGCAGGCAGTTGATAGCCAGGCTGATAAAATAGCCTTTGCCTGTATCGAAATCAGTCAGAATGCTGCTGGTGGTGCGCCGGTGTCGATGGCCAATATTCAGCAAGTCAAAGCCATTTTGGCCAAAGCATCAATTCCTTTGGTGATGGACGGTACCCGAGTGGTTGAAAACGCTCAGCTGATCATCGACCACGAAGCCCCTTTTGCTGGCAAAGAAGCTGGTAAAGAGACGGGTAAAGATGTGTGGGCAGTGGTTAATGAAATCTTCTCTTATGCCGATGCCGTGACTTGTAGCTTGGCGAAAGATTTTTGCTTTAACAAAGGCGGCGTGATTGCCACCAATGATCCGCAGTTATTCAATACCTTGCAAACCCTCAATCAAAAAGAAGGCACTGGCCTAGATGTGATTGATAAGAAACTGTTGGCGTTGGCGTTAAACAATCGCAAGCATGTGCACACTCAAGTGTCTCGACGAATGAACGCGGTTAAATCTATTGCTGAAACGTTGGCGGCACATGATATTCCGCTGGTTCGCCCAGTCGGTGGCCACTGTATTTTGTTTGATGTTAAACAAGTGGCTGAATTTAACGGCTTTGCTGCCCCGGTGGCATCATTTGCGGCTTGGATGTTCCAGAACACTGGCATTCGCGTCGGTGAGCACAGCGTTGGGATGCAAAAAAATAGCCCCATCAATGATTTGGTTCGTCTGGCGGTGCCAGTTGGACTGACTCAGCCACAAGCGGATGAAATGGCCGCTAAAATCATCGCCTTGTTTGCCAATAAACAAAATATTCCTGAAATCGTTTTGGCCGGTAACGCGGCTGAAGCCGTCGGTGATATTCACGCCAAATATCGCTTGGTTGCGTATCATCATGTGGCTGCTGAACTTCGCAAGCCTGAGCAAGCAGTAAGCCCAGCACCTGTGGCTAAACCAGTACCAGTTCAAGCGGCTAAGCCTGCACCAGCTAAGCCTACGCAAAAAGAAGCCGCACCCATCGTAAAGGAAACGTCGAAGATGAAAGAAGTCGTCGAGCCAGCACCTGCACCTACAACATCGGTCGAACCAGCACCGTGCAAAGACATTGCCGTGGTCGGTATGGCGGGGCGTTATCCTCAAGCGGATAACCTCGATAAATTGTGGAACAACCTTAAAGACGGTGTCGACAGTGTCACCGACATCCCGGCTGACCGTTTGGCCAAACGCCATCAACAGGTATTTAACCGCAACTACCGTGGTGGTTTTATTGACAATGTTGATAAGTTTGATTCATTGTTCTTTAATATCTCGCCACGCGAAGCCGAAGTATTAGACCCACAAGAACGTTTGATGTTAGAAACCGCTTGGGAAGCGCTAGAAGATGGCGGTTATTACCCTGAAAACGTGGTGGCCGATGGCAAACCACGGGATATCGCGGTGTATGTCGGCGCAGTATGGGCGATGTATCAAATGGTCGGTGTTGAAGAAAAACTCGCAGGCACCGATTCTAATCCGAACTCATTTTTATGGAGTATCGCCAACCGTATTTCGTTCTGGATGAATTTCTCCGGTCCGAGCCTGACCCTAGACACCGCCTGTTCTTCAAGCCTTACCGCGATTTATCTTGCTTGTGAAGCGATTGAAAAAGGTGAATGTTCTGGTGCCATCGTCGGCGGCGTGAACCTCGATTTACATCAGCATAAATTTGATATCAATAATGCCGGTGGCGCGTTGTCGCCAGACGGTTATTGCCGTACGTTTGGTAATGAAGCCAATGGTTATGTCGCCAGTGAAGGGGTTGGCGCGATTTATCTTAAATCGTTAAGCCAAGCCATCGCCGATAACGACAATATTCATGGGGTGATCAAAAGCGCCCAAGTCAATCATGGTGGCCGTACCAGCGGTTACACGGTGCCAAATCCTAAGTCTCAAACCGCCCTCATTGAAGCGGCGTTGAGCAAAGCCAATATTGATGCCCGTACCATAGGTTATGTCGAAGCCCATGGCACTGGCACTGAGTTGGGTGACCCGATTGAAATCACTGGCCTGACCAATGCCTTTGAAAATTACAAGGTGCCTAACCAATCGGTGTCTATCGGTTCGGTGAAATCCAACATCGGCCATTTAGAAGCCGCTGCCGGTGTGGTCGGCATTTGTAAAGTATTACTGCAAATGCGTCATGGTGAGATTGTGCCGTCGTTACATTCTAAAAACCTTAACGAACACATCGATTTTGCCAATTCACCGTTTGTGGTTGAGCAACAACTGACTCCATGGACCGGCAAAGAAGTTGATGGTGTGCAATATCCGTTACGTGCTGGTGTTAGCTCATTTGGTGCTGGTGGCTCTAATGCCCATATTATTTTAGAACAATATCAAGCGGTTGACACTGCCCAAAGTGTTGATAATCAAGCTGAGCAAACTTTCCCGTTATCCGCCAGAAATGAAACCCAGTTACGTGAGATGGCGATTCGCCTCAGTGACTTCCTGAAAAACAGTGATTCAGTCAATCTCAATGATGTGGCTTACACCTTACAGGTAGGCAAAAAATCTTTCGACCATCGTGTGGCCATTATGGCCAAGACTGAGAAACAGCTGATCGAACGTTTGGCGAGTTTCGTCGATAACCAAAGCGACAGCAAGGTGCTGACCGGGCATATTCAAAACGCTCAGGGCATCACCAAAATGCTTAGCAAGAAAGAGAAGCAAGCATTTATTGAGTTGTTATCACAACGCCGTGACCCTAACAAACTCGCCCAATTGTGGATTGATGGCCTGCTGACTGACCTGCAAGGTTTCCAAGGCGAAAACTCAGGTCGACGTATCTCGTTGCCGACTTATCCATTTGCTGATAAGCGCCATTGGATTGCTGATGGCAGTACCAGTACCGGCAGCAATGCAGGCAACTTATCACAGTCGGCGATGCATCCGTTGATTGACACCAATGAATCAACCTTCCAACAGCAGTTGTTTAAGAAAACCTTCGATATGGCCGATTTTTGCATCGAAGACCATGTGGTGTCAGATATTCCAACCTTACCAGGTGTGGCTTATCTTGAACTGGCCCGTAAAGCTGGTGAAAGTGCCGCCGGACGTAAAGTTCAGCGGATTAAAAATATCCTTTGGGTTAGCCCACTGACCGTCATCGATGGTAAAGCGACTGAAACCTTAATCGACCTTAAACCGTCGGGTGATGTGGTGGCGTTTGAAGTGTTCCGCCAAGACGATGGCAATAAACATCTGTTCTCACAAGGTAAGTTATCTTATGCCACTGACGCAGAGTTGGCCGCGCAACCTGAATACCTCGATATCATCAGTATTCGTGAACGTTGTGAAAAAGTGATTGACGGCGCGGCGGCGTATCCTGAATTCCAAAAGTTTGGTCTGAACTATGGTCCGAGCTTCCAGGTGATCCAGGAAGTGTATAAAAACGACAGCGAAGTGCTGGGCCTGTTAGAAATTCCGGCGTTACGTAACGGCGATTTCCAGCAGTTTATGTTACATCCTTCGTTGGTGGATGGTTCGATGCAAGCCGGTATGGCAGCGCAGATGGGTCAGCTATCCGGCGATATGATGGTGCCTTATTCTATCGGCGAAGTTGAAATTCTGCATCCGCTCCAACCTAAGTGTTATACCTATATCACTAAATCGCCGGGCGCAGTTAAGCCGGGTTCTAAAATCTCCAAAGAAAACATCTGGATTGTTGATGAGCACGGTAAAGTGCTGGTGAAAATCACCGAATCTATCGGTGTGCCATTGGTCAATGTGCATGAAAAACCAGATGCGGCTAAAACGGCTAAGCCAGCTGACGAAGAAGCTTTCCCGCCGTTGTATTACTCACATGTTTGGGATCGCGCACCATTGGCTGCGGCCAACAGCGAGCTAGATAACGTGTTGTTGTTTGATACCGATGAGCAAGTTCGTGATGCTTACCAAACACGCTTAACTGCCGCTGGTAAAGACGCGAGCCAAGTGGTATT